>DASUEC010000019.1:0-10811 GCA_036275255.1 Limnobacter sp.
CAGGTGCAGCAATCGGTGGCAGTCACCTTCAAAGCAGATGAGCGCCTGGTGGACGGTGGCTTCATGATTTTTCACACCGCAGGGCAAATGGATTATTCCCTGGAGACCCGCTGGGCCCAGGCCATGTCCACGCTGAGCGAGCACCCCGACGACCTGAGCATCCATGGCAGCCACCCTGCAACCTGAATCGGCGCTGTTGCGCTGGCTGGACGATTGCACCACGCAGGTGGGCCATGCAGACCAGGCGGTGGTGTCGGGTCGCCTGGTGCGGGTGTCGGGCCTGGTGGTGCAAGCCGCCGGCCTGGATTTGGCCCTGGGCGTGTTGTGCCACATTCACCACGGCACACGCATCACCGAGGCCGAGGTGGTGGGCTTTGCCGATGGTTTAACTTTCTTGATGCCGCTGGGCGACACCGCTGGCTTGCGCCCTGGCCTGCGCATTGTGCCGCAGCCTGCCCAATGGCAAGTGCCCCGTTTGGGCCACAGCCTGCCACGTTACAACAGCGAGCAACAGCACAGCAAACACCTGCCTGTGGGCGATGGTTTGCTGGGCCGTGTGCTGGACGCCAATGCCCGGCCGCTGGATGGACTTGGGCCCCTGCGTTTTGACCAGGCCAACCCACTCACCGCCACACCCACCAATCCGATTGAGCGCGTGCCAGTGCGCACCCCGATTGATGTGGGGGTGCGTGCCATCAATGCCCTGCTCACGGTGGGCAAAGGCCAGCGCCTGGGGCTGTTTGCAGGCTCGGGGGTGGGCAAGTCGGTGTTGCTGGGCATGATGGCCCGCTTCACCTCGGCCAGCCGCATTGTGGTGGGCCTGATTGGTGAACGCGGCCGCGAAGTGAAAGAGTTCATTGAAGACATTTTGGGCCCTCAGGGCCTGGCGCGCGCCGTGGTGGTGGCTGCACCGGCTGACAGTTCGGCCTTGTCGCGCTTGCAGGGGGCTGCCTACGCCAGTACATTGGCCGAACATTTTCGGGACCAGGGGCATGATGTGATGCTCATCATGGATTCGCTCACCCGCTATGCACAAGCCCAGCGCGAAATTGCCCTGGCCATTGGCGAGGCACCCGCCACCAAAGGATACCCACCCAGTGTGTTTGCCAGGCTGCCAGGCCTGGTGGAGCGTGCGGGCAATTCGGCCACCTCGGGCGGGTCCATCACGGCCTTTTACACAGTGCTTTCTGAGGGCGATGACCAGCAAGACCCCATAGCCGACGCCGCCCGCGCCATTCTGGACGGGCACTTTGTGTTGTCCCGCAAATTGGCCGAGCAAGGGCATTACCCGGCCATCGACATTGAACAATCCATTTCGCGCGTGATGCACAACGTCACCACACCCGCGCACATGGAATCGGCCCGCTTGTTCAAAGCCCTTTACAGCAAGTACCAGTCCAATCAGGACCTGATTTCGATTGGTGCCTATTCTCGCGGGGCCGACCCGATGACCGACCGCGCCATCGACCTGCACCCCCAGTTGATGGCCTTTTTGCAGCAGGGCATGCATGTGCCATGCAGCATGGATGAAAGCCTGGCCCGGCTCGGCGCGGTGTTTGGCCGGGCCCCCGACGGTAGCGACTAAAACCCCCCGATTTGCCTGTATTTCTTCTTCCGCAAGGGCCAGTGCCCGGCGCACACTGGGTGTGTGAATTTGGGGGAAGCATGACCAACGCATTGGCCTTGTTGAAAGAGCGGATTGGGGTGCAGGTGAGCGAGCTGGAATCGCACATGGCACTCATCCAGAACAGCATTGTGAAAGGGCAGCAAAGCATCGACATGCTAACGGACTACATTCGCCAGTACAGTGAAAAACTGGTCAATGCGGAGCACGGCTTGCAATGCCAGGACGAAGCCGCCAACGCCATGATCACCGGCGTGGAATTGCGCGCCCACAACCAGTTTGCAGCGCGCCTGATGACGGCGCTCGCCGCACAGGTGAAACAGAACGACCAAAACCGCCAATACCTGGCGCGCGCCAGCGAGAATCTCAAAGTGCTCAAGACGCGGCAAAAAACCCTGGAGCAGGTGCTTGATAAACGCCTTCAAGCCCGCGAAGAACAAGCCATGCGCCTGGCCCAAAAAGACCTGGATGAACTGGCCACCTTGCGCCACGCCCACCGGCTACAAGGCAAACACACACCGGGTGGCCTGGCATGAGCAGTGTTCCGCAGGCCACGCTGAATGACGCCCTGAAGGGCATGCTCGACTCAAGCAAGATGAAGGCCCTGGGGGCGCCCCTGTTCATTTTGCTGATCCTGGCCATGATGGTGCTGCCATTGCCAGCGGCTGCGCTGGATGTGTTGTTCACCTTCAACATTGCGTTGTCGATGGTGGTGTTGGTGGCTGCGCTGTACACCAAAAAGCCGCTGGATTTCAGCGCCTTTCCCACGGTGCTGCTGGTGACCACGCTGTTGCGACTCAGCCTGAACGTGGCCTCCACCCGCGTGGTGCTGTTGCACGGCCATGAGGGCACCGATGCGGCGGGCAAGGTGATTGAGGCATTTGGCCATTTTTTGATTGGCGGCAATCTGGCCGTGGGCATCATCGTGTTTGTCATTTTGATGGTGATCAACTTTGTGGTGATCACCAAAGGTGCAGGCCGAATTGCCGAGGTGTCGGCCCGCTTCACGCTCGACGCCATGCCCGGCAAGCAAATGGCCATTGATGCCGACTTGAATGCGGGTTTGATCAGCGAGTCCGAAGCCAAAAAGCGTCGCCAGGAAATTGGCCAGGAGGCCGAGTTTTATGGCTCGATGGATGGTGCCTCCAAGTTTGTCCGTGGCGATGCGGTTGCCGGTGTGTTGATTCTCATCATCAACATTGTGGGTGGCCTGGCGGTGGGCATGATGCAGTACGACCTGAGCTTTGCCACCGCAGGCGAAAAGTACGTGCTGCTGGCCATTGGCGATGGCCTGGTGGCGCAAGTGCCTGCGCTGCTCATTTCGGTTGCGGCTGGCCTTGTGGTGGCGCGCGTTGGCAATGGCCAGGACATTGGCAGCCAGATGGCCTCCCAGCTTGCCCAATCGCCCCAGGTGTTTGCCATGTGCGCCGGTGTGCTCATGATGCTGGGCATGATCCCCGGCATGCCCAACCTGCCGTTTTTACTGATTGGCGCGGGCATGGCCTGGATGGCCTTTCGCATGCACAAAAAAAATGCCCAGGCGGTTTTGCCGGTGGACGATTCGGTGCTGGGCCAGGCCACCAAAGAAGTGGCCGAAGCCAGTTGGGAAGACATCAAACCGGTGGACACCCTGGCCCTGGAAATTGGGTATCGGCTGATTCCCTTGGTAGACCGGGGGCCAGACAGCGACCTTCTCAAACGCATCAAGGCCGTGCGCAAAAAATTCACACAGGAAATGGGGTTTTTGCCGCCCCCCATCCATGTGCGTGACAACCTGGATTTGCCGCCCAATGCCTACCGCATGCTGATCAAGGGCGTGACCGTGGCGCAGGCCGAGGTGGAGCCTGGCGAGTTTTTGGCCATCGACCCCGGTGAGGTGGTGCTCAAGCTGCCCGGGCCACAAACCACCGACCCCACCTTTGGCATGCCCGCCTACTGGATTGAAAGCGCCCAGCATGAGCGCGCCCTGGCTGGTGGGTACACGGTGGTGGATTGTGCCACCGTGATGGCCACGCACGTGTCGCATGTGCTGGGCAACCACGCCGCCAAGCTGATTGGTCGCCTGGAGTGCCAGCAATTGCTGGAGCATTTTGGCAAGCTCTACCCCAAAATGGCCGATGAGCTGATTCCAAAACTCATGTCGCTGTCGGTGTTTCAGAAGGTGTTGCACAACCTGCTGGATGACCGGGTGAGCATTCGCGATTTGCGCACCATCCTGGAAACCCTGCTCGAACATGCCCCCAAAACACAAGACCCGAGCGAGTTGACCAGCATGGTTCGCGTGGCCTTGTCCAGCGCCATTGTGCAAGGTCTGGGCCAGCACGACCGCGACTTGCAGGTGCTGGTGTTCGACCCAAAACTGGAGAACATGATCATCTCCTCCAACCAGGGGCAGGCACCTGGCGAGGTGGCCATCGAGCCCAATCTGGCCAATTCCATGATGAGCAAAGTAAGCCAGGAGGCCCAAAAGCTGCTGAACCTGGGGCAAACGCCGGTGCTGCTGGTGCAAGATTTTTTACGCCCCGCCATGGCCAATCTGTTGCGGCGGGCTGCGCCAGGGCTCACCATTTTGAGCCACAGCGAGGTGCCCGAATCGAAAAAAATTGCAGTGCTGTCGGTAATCAAGTAAACGAGGTGGCTTGTGTTATTGAAAAAAACCGCCCCCACATCTGCGGAAGCCATGAAACAGATTGCCGACGAATACGGCAATGAAGTGGTGATTGTGTCGACCAAGCAGGTGGCGCAGGGCATAGAAATTGTATTTGCATGCAGCAAAGAGACCGCATCGCGCGTGAAGGCGAGTAAGCCTGCGCCCGCAAGCCCGCCGGTGGCAGCACCACAGGCTGACCGCACCGAGGCCTTGGTGCGTGAGGTGGAGCAGCTCAAGAGCCTGGTGCAACAGCAGTTCAGGCAAATGAGCTGGCAAAGCTGGTCCAGTGGCGACCCCTTGCGTGGCAAACTGTGGCAAGACCTCCAAGACCTTGGGTTTTCTCCCTTGGTGGGGCGCACCCTGGTGGATTCCATCCCGGAGGGACTGGACCATGTGCAGGCCAGCGCCTGGGTGATTGAGGCCATCACCAGCAAGCTGGCCAGCCTGCAGCCCGATGTTGAATTGGTGCAAAAGGGGGGTGTGTATGCCGTGGTGGGGCCCACCGGCAGCGGCAAAACCACCACCATTGCAAAAATTGCGGCACGGTGCATGGCCCTGAAAGGCCGCAACTCCGTGGCCCTCATCACCACCGACACCTACCGCATTTGTGCCATCGACCAGTTGCGCACCTATGGCAAAGTGATCGGTGTGCCGGTGCATGTGGCGCTCAATGCGGCTGAACTGGAAGCCCACCTGAAAGCCGTGAAAGGCAAACACCTGGTGCTGATCGACACCATGGGCCTGTCTCCGCGTGATGTACAGATCACCGAGCAGATTGGCCTGCTGGACCACAACGACATACAAAAGCTGTTGGTGATGAATGTGTCTTCCCAGCCCCGTGCGCTCAGCGAGCTGGCGGACCGGTTCCGTGGCAAGGGGTTTTATGGTGCAGTGCTCACCAAACTGGACGAGTGCTCCACGATTGCAGGCAGCATCGACCTGGCCCTTCGGGAAAACCTCAACCTGATGTACATGTCCACCGGCCAGCGTGTGCCAGAAGACCTCTACCTGGCTGACCCACAGTTTTTGGTGCAGCGTGCCATGCGCAAGCAGTACGGGGAGGCTTATGCAAAAACCGAAGAGGAATTGAACTGGCTGCGCTACGGCATGGCCAACGAGGTGGTGCGTGACGATGTTCGACGCACTTGAAAAAGCTGCGCTGCTGGAGCGGCACATGCCGCTGGTGCAGCAGATTGCCCGGCAAATCCAGCACAAATTGACCGCCAACGTGGAGCTGGATGACCTGGTGCAGGTGGGCATGATTGGCTTGATGGATGCCTTGCAGCGCTACACCCATGGTGAGGCTTCTTTTGAGGCGTATGCGCACTATCGCATCCGTGGGGCCATCATGGATGACCTGCGCGAAAAAGACGACCTGCCACGCGCCATGCGGCAAATGCGCAAGCGCATTGAAGCCTGTGCCAACAAACTCACCCACAGCCTTGGGCGGGCGCCCACCGATGGCGAATGCGCGCAGGCCCTTGGCATCGACCTGCAAACATTCCAGCGCTTTTGCAGTGAATACGAAAGCCTCCAGGTGTTCTCCATCGAAGACCTTGGCGACAGCGATGCACCAGGCCAGGACATTCTGGACCGCATGCTGCATGCGCCTGCAGCCGACGACGAGGCCATCCGCGAGGCCGAACGCCGGGAAGAAATGCTTGCCATGCTTGAGCAGCTTTCAGACCGCGAACAAATGGTGTTGCGCCTGTATTTTGAGCAAGAGATGACCTTCAAGGAAATTGGCAGCCTGATGGGGGTGAACGAATCGCGCGCCTACCAGATGCACACCGCTGCCATTTCCAATTTGAAAAACCTGGCGGCCCGGCAACACGGGGCTTGAATAGCCTGTTGAAACGCGCTCTTTTCTGCCCTTTGATGTGAACGCACCCTGCTTAAGCTGTAGGCATTGACAATTCAAATTTGCCTGCGACATGAGCCACCAAGCCGCCCACGTGAATGCCGAGTTCTACAAGAAACTGGAAGAGGCGGCCCGTGACGCCCTGGTGAGCGGGCAGTACGCCCGCAACTCCCTCATCAACCCTGCCTCCGTGCTCATGCTGCTCAATGCGCTGGAGCATGCACGCAGCACAGCCAAGGCGACCGGGCTCCATGGTGACTATCAGCAGGGTTACCGGGATGGTTGGGTGGACGCCCGCTTAAGCCCGCCAGCGGATTGCAAACCGGTGGCCTGGGCCGTGGTGCAAAAAGGCGAGCAAGTGGCCAAGGTGTATGGCGAGCCTCCCAAGGACGTGCCTGCCGATGCACAGTGCCGGCCACTGTACATGCAGCCTCAAACCTCGCTGTCTTCCAGTTCGGCAAAGTAACGCTGGTAGTGCTTGCTGTCCAGGCTCACCTTCGGGCCGGGGCGGCTTTGAATGTCGCACAGGCTGCACACAAATTTGCCCGCAACATCGTACGGGTCAACCACAAAACTGCCCTGGCACACCGTGCATTCCAGGGTGCGCAACACCCCACTGGCCACATGCCTGTGCAAGCTCCACGCGCGTGTGATGCTCAACAGCGGCGGGTTTTCAATGGCTTGAACCGTGCTCAAATACAGGGTGTAGGCGGCAATCAAATGGTCCACCTTGTCCAGTTGTGCATTGCTTGCGGCCAGCTGCGCGTGAATGCTCATGAACAGGCTGGCGTGCGCATTGGGCGCGCGGAACAAAAACCACTCTGTTGAAAACGGCAATGGCCCCTTTTGTGGCGCTTCGCCTTTGACCTCGCGGTAAATGGACATGCACCGGTCCCTGGAGAGGCCAGGAAACTCGGTTTGAATCACCTGAAGGCGTGCGCCGAGCTCCACCAGCCGGATGGCCTTTTGAACACAGTCTGCATCGGCAATCACGCTTTTTTTGCTGGCCATGCCTAGCCTGCCATGGCATTGCGGGTGGCCTGTTTAAAGCCCAGGATGCTCGCATGCAAGCCGCCAATGCGCGGGTCGCTGTGGGCCTGGGTGGCTGTGCTCAGCAGGCGGGCATCGTCAAAGCGCAACGTACACAGCGAGAGCGGGCTGTTGGCCAACTGCATCAGTTCGGTGGTGCCCATGGCCAGCAAGCGGTCTGCCACCGCATCGCTCAAGCCCAATTGGGTTTTGGCAGTGAGGCGGTTGTCCAGCAACATTTTTTGCGCCAGCAACAAAAAGTTCAGGTTCAGGTCACGCAGGTCACTCAGCGTTTTGTCGCCAGTCTGCTTGCCCGTGATGTAGGTGCTCATGCCATCTCCTGTGGTGGTTCAAACGCCTTGTGGTGTTTGAAGTTTTGGCTTTAGAATGCGTGCACCGGGTTGTGGCAAATCCATGCAGCATTCATCAAGCGTTCCTGTTCAGTTTAAAAATTGGGGAGCGTTCTGATGGGAAAGAAAACCGCACTATTTGGAGGATTTCTCCTCCTCGCCCTCTTGGTGGCGGGCACCGCTGCGGGTGTGCTGTACTACCGTGCACACCAGTTTCAACAAGGTTTTCAGGCCTGGTCCCGGCAATCCCACATGGAGTTTGGCCACTTGCGCTTTGGCATGGGCGACCTCCAACAAACCGAAAACTTCCCGCGCTCCACAGGCCAGTTTCGACTGAATGTCCAGAACCGTTGCAGCGGCGATCTGATCGACCTGGGTGTGGTGAAGTACACCATGGGCCACGTGCCCGGCCTGGAAGAAGACGGCGAGTTGGCCTGGTTTCCAGCAGGGTGGGAAGATGAGAGTGCCTTGCTCACCTGGGGCTGGCGCATGCACGGGGAAGGGTGGCAACTGGCGCTTCAAAGCAATCCCTGGCTGCAAACCATTGCGCTCAACCCGCAATGGCGCTTTGAGCGGCAAGGCAGTGCCTGGCGCATGCACCTGCAGGCCGATCTCATCAAGCTGGCCGACATCACCAAAACGCCGGATGATGTATTGGCACGTGATGTGTCAATAGAAGCAAAAATCGACACCGCACAATCCATGGACTCTGGCTTGTCGGTGTCGCTGAGCCAGCTCAGTGCAGGCACCAACAGCCTGGGCAAAACAGAACTGCGCCTGCTGCCAGACTCCGAAGAAGAGGGCCAAATTGAATGGGCACTCACCGCGCAAAGCGACGCCCTGCGCTGGGGCGACTGGCTGATGACGCAGGCCACGGTCGATGGCAAGCTCTTTGTGGGTGACACAGCCGCCAGCCAGTTGATTGTGGCCTCGGCGGTTCAAAGTTGCGGTGGCTTTGCCACAGCCAAAAGCCATGAGTTCAATGTGCAATCGGCCTACAACAGCCTCATTCAAAAAGGCCTGGAGGCGGCTTTGCAATTCAAGGCCCAAGTGCAGGGCAATCCTGTGCAGTTCAACACCCAGGTTCGCATCAATCCCCAAATCGATTTCAACACCGGGCTGATTCACCTGGGCCGTTCCATCGAAATCACGCATGAACAAGACATTCCATTTCACAAAGTGGGCAAAAAGCAGCGTGACCAGGCTGTGGCCACCGGCCTGTATGGCGAGCTTGAATTGATGGGCAGGCACCAGCAGAAGTGGACCCGCAACGCCCTGTTGCTTCAAACCCAGCTTGCCCAGTTGGGCCGCAGCGTCTCAAAACAAAACCAGAACCTGGCTGCGCAATGGGGGCAATCGCTGAAAGAGGGGTTGAGCAATTGGGAGCAAAGCCTCTACCTGCGGGAGTTTGCATTGGCTCAACAGGCAGAGCCCACCCCCAGGGTGAATTTTGAGGGCTTGGAGGGGGTGAGGATAGATGCCCAGGGCGGCGTGCGCAAATTGTTGCAGGTGCCCTAGCCAGCCCGGATGAAAACCCGGCAAATCGCCCTGTTTCTGTTTGCGCAGGGGCATGGTGGCCCATTGATAATCAAGAAAACCCTGTGAGAAGCGCGTCATGAAAGTGATCATCAGTTTTGTTGTGGCCACCCTGAGCATTTTTGGTGGATACATGCTGGCCGGCGGGCAGTTGTATCTGCTGATGCAACCCGCCGAGTACCTCATCATCATTGGCGGCGCGGCAGCTGCCTTTTACCTGGGCACGGGCAGCAAATCCATTGCACTCATCCGCAGCACCCTTCGCAACAGCATGCGCAGGGAGGCGCAGGGCAGCGATTACCTCGACGTGATGGGCCTGTTGCACGACCTGCTCTCCAAACTGAGCCGCGAAGGGATGATTGCCGTGGAGGCCGACATTGAACGTCCCGAGGTGAGCCCCTTGTTTGGGCGCTACCCCAGTGTGATGCAAGACCAGTTGACGCTGGAATTCATCACCGATTACCTGCGCATGATGGTGACCGCAAAAATGACCGGCCCACAAATTCAAAACGCCATGGACGACGAGATCAACACCCGCAAAAAAGAAAACGAGAAAGCCAGTGGTGCCCTGTACCGCACCGCCGATGCCTTGCCCGCTTTCGGGATCATGGCGGCGGTGATGGGGGTTGTGCATGTGATGGGTTCGGTGGGGCAGGTGAGCAACGCCGAGCTGGGCGTGATGATTGGCAGCGCCTTGGTGGGCACCTTCATCGGCGTGTTGTTTGCGTATGCCTATGTGGGGCCGCTGGCCCAGTTTGTAGAAAACCGCCTGAACGAGAATGTCAAGAAGCTCGAGTGCATCCAGGCCATTTTGGTGGCGCACATCGGGCATGGGTTTTCTCCGGCACTGGCGGTGGAGTTTGGCCGCAAAACGCTTTACAGCGGCGTGCGCCCGAGCTACACCGACATGGAGAACCACCTGCGTGGCTTGCGCAGCAATGCAGGCCCGTCCGGCAGTTCCGGGTCGTCCATGCCCCAGGGCAATGTGTTTCAGGCCCGCTGACCGGATTTGACGCATGTTTGACAACAACACCAAACCTCCTCCCATTGAGATTGCACGCAGGGTGGAACAGCAGGAAGAGGCCAAACCCTTCGGTGCGTGGAAGTTGGCCTACGCCGATTTTGTAACGGCCATGATGGCGTTTTTTCTGCTGATGTGGCTGTTGTCTTCCCCCAGGCCTTCTGACCTCGCCGGGCTTGCGGACTACTTCACGCTCAGCCAGCCCAACGCCACCCTCAACAAGGGGCAGTCGGCGGCACAAAGTGCCAGCAAATCCGAGATGAAAGACGCCAAGGAAGTGAAGCCCACCAACGACATGCTGGAGATGGCGCGCAAAGAGCTGGAAGTGCAGCGCGAGCAGCAAGAGGCCAGGCAGTTGGAAAACCTGAAAGAACAGATTCAGGAGATGATCGACAAAGACCCCAACACCCGCCCGTTCAAAGAGCAGATCGTGCTGGAGAACTCGGTGGAAGGCCTGCTGATCCAGTTGATTGACGGGGGCAAGCGGCCCATGTTCGATTCGGGCAGCGCCAACCTCAAGCCCTACGCGGCCGACATTCTGGGCAGGCTCACGCAAGTGCTCAACCAGGTGGACAACCGCCTCACCATTGCAGGCCACACCGACAGCATTGCCTTTGCCTCGCGCGGTGGGGCTTACACCAATTGGGAGTTGTCGTCGGACCGGGCCAACGCCTCCCGCCGGGCCATGATGAACAGTGGGCTTCCCGAAGAAAAAGTGATTCGCGTGGTGGGCATGGCCT
>DASUEC010000020.1:0-2192 GCA_036275255.1 Limnobacter sp.
GTTTTCGGGCCATTCGTTCATGATTCACACTCCTTGTGTGGTGATGTGAGTTCATGGTATTCATGCTGGGGGTGCAAATAAATGCATTGATCTGAACTTCACTGGTGCGTCATGAGCAATAATTTCAACGAACTTCAAGCGGCAGAAACCTTTCTCCTGGTGGTCAACACAGGCAGCTTTGCCGCCGCCGCAAAAATCAAAGGCGAAAACCCGTCCAGTGTGAGCCGTGCCGTGGCCCAGTTGGAGGGCCACCTCAACACCCGCTTGCTCAACCGCACCACCCGCCAAATCAAGATCACCGAGGCTGGGGAAATTTATCGCCAGCATGCGCAACACATGCTCGAAGCGCGGCAACAAGCCAGGGATGCCATCGCCCAACTTCAAAGCGGGCAACCCAGAGGATTGGTTCGGTTGAGCCTCCCCGTGATTGTTGGCGAACGGATTTTGGCCAACCATTTGCCCACTTTTCACGCCCAGTACCCCGAGGTTGAGTTGCAAATCGATCTGTCCAACCGGAATGCCCTGCTGGTGGAAGAGGGCATGGACCTGGCCTTGCGGGTTGGTCATTTGAGTGATTCAACTTTGCGCGCACGCAAAATAGCCACCATTTGGCGAAAAATGTACGCCTCCCCCAAATACCTTGAAGAGCACGGTGTGCCACAAACCCCGGCAGACCTGGCCAAGCACCAGTGCATTGCATTTGCCCAGCGCGGCGACGCCAAAGAATGGGAGTTTTGGCCCAAACAGGGCAAAGGCCCCAGCCAAAAGCACCGTGTGACCAGTTGGCTCACCTGCTCCAGCCCCATGATGGTGGTCAAGGCCATTCATGCAGGCCTCGGCCTTGGGCGCAGTGCCGACTGGATGCTGCAGAACGCCCTCGCCCGTGGCGACCTGGTGGAGGTGTTGAAAGATTGGTATTGCGACGACCCAGCCAAGGGAGGGCTGCCCATGTTTTTGGTGTTTCCGCCCGGGCTCACCGCCCAGGTCCCGCTGAAAACCCGCGTGGTGGCCGATTTTCTCGAAGCGCTTGTGAAGAAAGAGTTTTCTTCGGTTTCGTAGTAAAGTTACCCGGCAGGAACAACAATAAAACATTCGGAGACAAACAATGCTGGGCAACTCTTTCATCACCATCGGCTTGCCGGTGTCGTTATTCATCATCATGGTGGGCATGGGCTTAAGCCTGACGGTGGATGACTTTCGCCGGGTCAAGCAACAACCACGCGGTGTGGTGGTAGGCACCCTGTTGCAGTTGGTCGCCATTCCCGCTTTGGGGTTTGCAATTGGCGGGGCCATTGGGGGAGGCGTGCTGGCGGCTGGCATTGTGTTGGTGGCAGCCATGCCAGGGGGCACAACATCCAACGTGCTCACTTACCTGGCCAAAGCCAACCTGGCCTTGTCCATCACTCTCACCGTGATTGCCAGCCTGCTCACCGTCCTCACCATTCCGTTTTACATGGCCTATGCCCTGCAATGGTTTTTGGGGGATTCCACGCAGCTGGAATTGCCCTTCATCAAGACCCTGGTCACCATGATGGTCATCGTGATCATTCCCGTGGCTTTGGGCATGTTCATTCGCGCCAAAAGGCCGGAGCTCTCCCAAAAATTTGAGCCCGCCATCAACAAATTCGCGATGTTTGTGCTCATCGCCATCATCGTACTCATCATGGTCTCCGAGCGCGACAGCATCCTGAGCTGGTTCGAGCAGGCCTGGTTGCCGGTGGTGCTCATGAATGTGGGCGCCGTGGCGATTGGCATGCTGGGTGGTCGGCTCACTGGTTTGAGCAAGCAAGACAGCCTCACCGTGTCCATCGAGATGTGCGTGAAAAACTCCACCCTGGGCCTCACCATTGCATTGTCTTTGCTGCAAAGTGCCGAAATGGCCCTGCCTGTGGCCGTGTATGGCTTGTTGATGTACATCACCGTGGGGCTGCTTTGCTGGTACGGCCGCCGCATCGCCCGCTAGGGCACTTTGCGGCCATTCCGGTGCGCCGGGTGTGGCTGACAGCCCCTTTTGCAGGTATAATGCTTGGTTAGCTGAACAATTCCCAGGCAAACGCCTGCGCGGGGGCTCCTTGGTTCCCCGGGCTTTGTCGCACCCAACTGGAGTTTCCCTTGTCAAAATTAGTTGCAAGCGCACACCCGCGCGCCTTGCTCGCGCTCGCGGACGGCACGGTGTTCGAGGGCGTATCCTT
>DASUEC010000021.1:0-2871 GCA_036275255.1 Limnobacter sp.
TGGCCTTGAATGCAGCCATTGAAGCTGCGCGCGCCGGTGAATCCGGGCGCGGCTTTGCGGTGGTTGCAGACGAGGTGCGCAAGCTGGCCGAGATGACTCGACACTCCACCACCGAGATTGCTGCCACGGTTGAGGAGGTGCAAACCGGCACCACGCGTGGGTTGGCAACCATGGAACGGGCCGTTGAAGAAGTCAACATTGGCACAAGCCTGATCTATGAGGCCAGCGAGAGTCTGGGAGCGATCAAACTGGCGAGTCAGGGTGTGGCGCAATCTGCGAAAGACATTTCTTCGATGCTGGAACAGCAGTCCCAAGCGTCTCTGGAGGTGGCCAACAGCATGGAAAGGATGAGTGCGCTCACCGAAAGCAACATGGCTGCAATTCAGGAGTTGGATGGCTCGGCCAAACAGTTGGCTGGGACCTCTGGAGATTTGCGAACCCTGGTCCGGCATTTTGAGGCCAGCCTTTGATTTCACCCGATCAGTGTTGGTATCAGGGCTTGCCCGAATGCCGAACAAGCTGGTCTTTTCAAGGCGCTCTCCGGAGCGCCTTTTCTTTTCTCATGATTTCCATGGCCAATTCCTTGCGGTCTGCCCTCATGGCATAGCCTGCGGCGTTGAACCCAGCCTCATTCACCGGTGAGGGATCAGCGCCCAGGCGCAACATCAAACGCGTTGCATCTTCACGCCCCTGCCGAGCCGCCATCATCAATGGCGTGGTGCCGTTTTCAGATTGGGCATTCAGGTTTGCCTTGGCCTTGACCAACAGTTCAATACAAGACGTGCTTCCTGCAGCTGCGGCGTAGTGCAATGCGCTCCACTGCCCTGCCCGGTCCACATTTGCCCCCTGCTGCAAAAGAGCGGCCAGTTGATCAGGCTTGTTGCGTGCCGCTGCAATCATCAGTGGCGTGTCGCCACGGCTGTCGGGTTGATTGAGCTTTGTTTTGGGATGCTTCAGCAGCACAGCAAATGCCTTGGGCGAATCTTGCACCAAAGCGTAAGTGATGGCCGGAAAACCATCGTTGCTGATGGTGTTTGGGTCCATGCCGCGCAAAAGCCAGTTGCGCAGCCTTTGCTCGTCGTCCATTTGAATGGCGAAGAAAAAATCATCAAAGGCCTTGGCCTGAAGGTTGCCCGGCGAGCCAAGCGCGCAGATTGCAACAAGCAGCAAGCCCCCAATCCATAGACGTCGTCCTTGGGCCCGAGTCGACATGTTGCGGGATGGCGATGCTGACATGGCCCTCAATGCCTTGGCTCGTTTGGGGAGGACAAACCGAACAGCGTGTTGAAATTGCGTGAGGTTTGCAGGCCCACCTCTTCAACGGAGAGGCCTTTTTCTTGAGCCAGGATACTCGCCACATGAGGCACAAAACTGGGCTCGTTGGTTTTGCCCCGATGAGGCACCGGCGCAAGGTATGGCGAATCTGTTTCAATCAACATGCGATCCAGCGGCACATAACGAGCCACCTCCCTCAAATCAGCAGCATTTTTGAATGTGACAATGCCGGAGAAGGAAATGTACATGCCGAGATCCAGTGCTTTCTTGGCAAATTCCAGGGTTTCGGTGAAACAATGCACGATTCCACCGCAGTCTTGCACCCGCTCCTCGCTGAGAATTCTCAGTGTGTCTTCGCCAGCAGCACGGGTGTGCACAATCACGGGCTTTTTACAGAGCCGAGCTGCCTTCAGATGGGTGCGAAAGCGGTCGCGTTGCCAGCCCAGGTCTCCTTTCAGCCGAAAATAATCGAGCCCTGTTTCGCCAATGCCGATGACTTTTGGATGGTCTGCAAGTTCAAGCAGCTTCTCGACGGTGGGCTCGGTGATGTCTTCATAGTCGGGGTGTACCCCCGCGGTGGCCCAGAGTTGTTCGTGTTGTTCAGCCAGAGAAAGTACTTTGGGAAAATCCTCCAACTGAACGGAGATGCACAGGGCCCGATCCACCTGTGCTGCACGCATGCGCTGAAGGATGTCTGGGAGCTGCTCAATCAGCCCTGGGAAATCAAGATGGCAATGGGAGTCGGTAAACACTACAGCGTGGCGGTTTTTTTCATGGAACTTCGCATTTTACCAATCATTTGTTCAATTGCCACCCGAGCAGACTCTCCACTGTCGTCTTTGGGGAACTGGACACCGATGCCCTGAGGTTTGTCACCTCTTGCGTTTGGACCACAAACCCAGACCACCTTGCCATTGATCGGGTATTTTTTGCCCTCTTCACCCACGGTAAGCAGCACAAAAACCGGGTCTCCCAGCGTGTAATCTTTGTCTGACTCGATAAACACCCCGCCACCCTTCACAAAGGGCATGTACAAGCTTGCGGTGCTTGCTTTGTCTGTCAGTGAAAGCGACAACATCCAGGGACGGTTGGTCTCTTTGGTGGTCATTGCATGCTCCAACTTGAGTGCTATTGGCAAAGAGTTTGCCATTGTTGCCCCATATACTCCAGCGCCAAACGGGGGTTAATTGGATGGTGGGCCAGGCGCGATTCCCGCTGAAGTGCTTGATACAACTGACTAAACCGTTGCATAGGTATGGACTTGGCCCACAGCAGCTTGGGGCCCAACCAGGGAAACTGCGCCGGCTTTTGCCCGTGGGCCACACAAACACAATCCATGCAGAGCCGCATTGACAGCTCCATGGCCACAGGCAAGCCCACTTTCTCGAGACCGGCGGGCGGATTGGCATGCTGATCCGGGTTGGCAAGCCACTCAGCCAGTTTTTTCCGGAGTTCCAGTTGATCTTGGGCCTGACGGGCAAGCTCCAGGGCCTCGAATGGATCTTGCAGGGCCAAGCTCAACACCAACTCAGCTTGCTCAACCCCCTGCCCTTTCAGCCAATGCTCGCACTCGCTGAAAGCGGGAACAGGCACAGT
>DASUEC010000022.1:0-6618 GCA_036275255.1 Limnobacter sp.
GCTGCTGCATTCATGCACATGAGCAGCCGCAACTTGCAGCGCAAGCTGGCCGAAGAGGGCACTAACCTTGCCAGTATTGTTGACGAAATAAGGCAAAGCGAAGCAACTCGCCGACTTAAACAAAGCCAGGATTCGCTGACAGCGATTGCACTTGACCTGGGATTCTCGGATGCCTCAGCCTTCAGCAGAGCCTGCAAGCGCTGGTTTGGCAAAAGCCCCAGCGAAATCCGCCAGGGCTAGTGCCCTCTCTGGCCATTAGTCGAGGTGGGCTGGCTTTTTTCTGGGCAATGGCGATGCCATTTCGCTTAAGGGAGGCGGTACTTCAATCTCAGGTGCTTTGGCAATTCGATTACGAAATAAGTCAGTTCGTGCCAAGAAAATTGTGGTTACTGGCACAGTAATAGACAGGAAAATCACAATTAGCCAAGGGTGCAACGTCAGCGAGAAATCCACAGCAGAAAAATACACAATACTGGCCAAGGTAACCAACCAAGCCGAGAAGCTGTAAGCCAGTGCCGTGGGGTGCATGCGCTGAAAAAAGCTTTTAAACCGCAAAATCCCGATTGCTGAGGAAAGCGTAAACACACCCGAGACCACAAGCAGTACGCCGACCACGATTTCAATCCACAAAGGTGTCGCAATAATCATTCAATCACCTCGCCACGCAGCAAAAACTTGGCCATGGCCGCGGAGCCAACAAACCCGAACAAAGCAATCAACAAAGCCGCTTCAAAGTACATTTCACTTTGATACCGAATTGCCAACACCATCAAGGTCAACATGCCAATGGTGTACATCAAGTCCATGGCTAACACCCTGTCTTGAGCCCTCGGACCCACCAACATGCGATACAAAGTCAAACCCATGGCCAGAGAATAGAAAGCCAATGTCACTATGATGGATACAAACAAAAACGTACTCATTGAAAAATCTCCATGAGAGGTTTTTCGTAGCGGTTCTTGATGGTTTGGATTTCCTCCTCTGCATTTTTCATGTCGAACACATGCACCAACAGAGCACTGCGATCCAACGCCAACTCAGACCAAATTGTGCCAGGAATTACGCACAGAATTGCCGCCAGCACAGCCAAGCCATTTGGATCACGCAAGTCGAGTGGAACAACCACAAAGTCGCCCTTGGGCACCTTGTCGCCGGTGGCCAAAGTTCCTCGGAGAATACGCCAATTCCAAACCACCACATCCAGCCCCACGCGCCAAAACAAAACGAACGCCAAGCCGGGTCTTTTGAAAAACACGGGCACAGGCCTTAGGGGTTGAACAAGCACAGGGACTAGCACACCCAACACCACCGCAAACAACCAGTGGCCCAAACCATAAGACCGATTCAAAACAAGCCACAAGGCGATCAAGCCCAGAGTTAGCAAAGGGTCGGGCAATAACTTGCGGATCATGGCGCCTCCTGGTCAAGACGATAGGCATTTGTGGGCGCCAACTGAGGCTTGACCGATAACACGGCCTGGATATAGCCCTGCGGAGAATGAAGCGCCTGCGACGTTTGCTTCGCAAACTTCATGACCACTTCGGCCCGAACAGTCAACAGCACCGAAAAAACAATCAATAATGCCACTGGCAGATACTCGATGGTACGCAGCAATGGGGCTGGACGCTCGCTGGTCATCCAGAAAAAGCGAATACCAATGCGGGTGAGTGCCACCAGGGCAAACAGGCCAGAAACAAACAACATCACCATGAGCGTCCACATACCTGGCGTGGTGGTGAAATCAGTGTCGGCGATTGGAAGCAAGGCCGACACAACCGCAAACTTGCCCAAAAAACCGGACAAAGGCGGCAGGCCCGCCACCAGCAAAGTGCAAACGATGAAGGTAAGGCCCAACAGTGCGATTGACCCGGGCGTGGGCTTACCAATCAGCGCCTCTTCGTTCTCATCAAGGTTGACGTCCGGATTAAGGCGCGACTCGGCAAAACCGAAAGGCAGACTGACGTCCTCTTCTTCGTCTTGTCGACGCTGCGCAGCTTCCATATCACGCACGCGGTCCATCAATTCAGTCAATAAAAACAGGGCCGCCACAGCGAAGGTTGAACCCAAAAGATAGTACAAGGCACTCGCGGTTACATCAGGGATACCTAAGCCAACCACGCAAATCAGAATACCCGAGGACACTGTAATGGAAAAAGCTGCCGCCCGTGCCGGGCTGGTGGCAGTCAACACGCCCAATGATCCGCATGCCATGGTCAAAAGACCGCCCCACACAAGCCAATCACTGCCAAAGCCTGCAGAGCCCTGCGACTCTTCCGAAAACAACAAGGTGCTTAGACGCAACAACACGTACACACCCACCTTGGTCAACATGGCAAACACTGCGGCTGCTGGCGCGCTGGCTGACGAATAAGCAGGCACCAACCAAAAGTTAAGCGGCCACATCGCCGCTTTGGCCAAAAACGCCACGCCCAGTACTGCACAACCTGCATGGAACAAGGGGCGATCCGCTTGAGAAATGAATGGAATCTTGGCTGCCAAATCGGCCATGTTGAGCGTGCCTGTGATGCCATAAATCATGGCAGCCCCGACCAGAAACAACGATGATGCCGTGAGGTTGATTGCGATGTAATGCAAACCTGCACGCACCCTCAGGCGGCCCGACCCATGCAACAGCAAACCATAAGACGCTGCCAGCATAACCTCAAAAAACACGAATAGGTTAAACAAGTCACCGGTGAGGAACGCACCGTTAATTCCCATGAGCTGAACTAAAAACAGGGGATGAAAATGAGACCCAGCCTTGTGCCAACGTGCCATTGAAAAAACGTAAGCCGCAAAACCCACCAAGGCGGCCAGTGTCAGCATAAGTGCCGACAATTGATCAAGTACCAAGACGATACCGAAAGGCACATCCCAGTTGGATGGCAGGTAAATACCAATGGACCCTGCACTTCCACTTTCCTTGACCCACACCAACAGGGCCAAGGCAACTCCAAGATTGACCAGACCAGCAAACAAACCCAGGCTAATTTTTAAGCGATACCGTCGCTCGCCCAACAGCAACATGGCGCAGGCCATTAACAGCGGGAAAAGAATTGGGGCGATTATGAGATGCGGCATCAAGCCCTCAAGCAGACGCATCATTCAGCGTCTCCTTTGCCATCCACATGGTCATTGCCAAAGAAGCCCCGCTGCGCCAGCAATACAACCAGAAACAGTGCTGTCATGGCAAAACCAATGACAATCGCTGTCAGTACCAAAGCCTGCGGCATGGGGTCTGTATAGTTCATCAAACTGGCCTCTAGCTCCGGAACCAGAATTGGCTCGCTGTCTACCGCCAAGCGTCCCATGCTGAAGATAAACAGGTTGACTCCATAGCCCAGTAAGCAGAAACCGATGATGACCTGGTAGGTGCGCGGGCGTAAAATCAGCCACACACCGCAAGCGGTTAAAATTCCAATCGCAACCGAAAGTACCAGCTCCATCATGCATCCCCTTTGTCGTCATGAATGACTGCGCGTCGATGACCACGCAAAGATTGGTGACCCAAGGCAGTCAATATCAACAAGGTTGAACCCACCACCAAAGTGAATACCCCAATGTCATAGAACAAGGCGCTGGCCACATGCAATTCGCCAATCAGCGGAATATTCAAATGCGCGGTGTGGGTCGTCAAAAATGGATAGCCAAACATCAACGCGCCCAAACCAGTTCCTGTGGCTACTAGTAAACCGCTGGCGATCCACAGGGGCGGGCGCAAAGGCAGGTGAGTTTCTACCCAACGGGTGCCCGAAATGATGTATTGCAAAATGAACGCCGTGGACAACACCAAGCCAGCAACAAAACCACCGCCAGGTTCGTTGTGACCCCGCATGAAAAGATAGACGGCAATGACTGCTGCAATTGGCAACACAGCTCGCACCAGCACCGCAGGCACCAGCAAGTATCCCTTGGCTGTGTCAATGTCTTGATCACTCGAAATGAGATCGGTCGCAATGTCCACAGGAATGGCGCGCTGCTGCGTTGGAATGTCCACGCTCTCGGGCGCGGGGCGGAAACGGCGAAGCAAAGCGTAGACCGTTAGCGCGACCACACCGAGCACGGTGATTTCGGCCAGAGTGTCGAACCCTCGAAAATCAACCAGCATGACGTTGACCACGTTGGTACCCCCGCCCTCGGGCAAGGCTCTTTTCAGAAAAAATGGAGAAATGCTTTGCGGAAAATTTCGACTCATCGCGGCATAAGACAACAAGGCCAAGCCAACCCCAGCGGTGGAAGCCAACAAGAAATCACGCGAGCGTCTTGCCCTTGCTTTAACTTTAATGAGCAACGGCTGACGAGTTTGCACCTCCTCACGGCGATTGGGTAACCAACGCAGGCCCAGCAAAATCAACACAGTGGTGACCGCTTCAACTGATAGCTGCGTTAACGCAAGATCGGGGGCTGAAAACCAGGCGAATGTGACGACAGTGGTTAATCCCGCCACGCTCATCAAAGCCAGCGCGGTCAAGCGGTGATACTTGGCCTGCCAGGCAGCGGCAATTGCAGCCCCACAACCAACCGCCCACAACAAAGCAAACATCGGGGAAAACGGCAACTGTTCCCGACTTGCCACGTTCAGCCAATCAGACAGAGCCACTCCGTAAAGTGGTGCACCAGCAGCGACCACGGTGAATAACATCACCAGCAGCAACTGCGGCTGAAGGCGTCGCGTGCTTACAAAACGCATGCCAGCGCGCGCACCAACCACAAACAAAGCCAAGACGCTGCGAAACAACTTCTTGCCACTTAAAATCCCAATGACCGGTGCCACCTTGACACCACCGGTATTCATACCCCGGCGCATCCACAAGTACAACAAAATTCCGCCAAACAACGCAACGAAGCTCATCAGCAGCGGCAAATTAAAACCATGCCAAATTGCCAAGTCAAATTGAGGAAGGTCTCCAGCCACCACAGGCGTAGCCGCTGTCACCAAAATGGCCTGTATCACCAAATGCGGTAACACACCCACCGCTAAACAAATCAACACCAGCAGCTCAACAGGCACGCGCATCCAGTGGGGTGGTTCATGTGCCGGTTTGGGTAACATGGTGCAACGGTCCGGGCCAAAAAACACATCCACGGTAAAGCGCAATGAATACACCACGCTAAAAATACCCGCCAGCGTTGCAACATAAGGCAAAGCGGTTGAGAACCACGGCACCGAGCTTACAAACACCGCTTCGGTGAAAAACATCTCCTTGGAAATGAATCCGTTTAACAGCGGTACACCAGCCATGGCGGCCGACGCCACCATCGTGAGCGTTGCAGTAATCGGCATGGCACGGCGCAAACCACTCAACCTTCGAATGTCGCGAGTGCCTGTTTCGTGATCAATAATTCCCACCGCCATAAACAGCGATGCCTTAAAAGTGGCGTGGTTGATAATGTGGAACACCGCCGCAACTGCGGCCAGCTGACTATTCATGCCAAGCAGAGTGACGATCAAACCCAAATGCGAAATGGTTGAGTAGGCCAGCAGACCTTTGAGATCGTTTTGAAAAATTGCGGCAAAACCACCCAGTAGCAAAGTGGCCAGCCCCGCGCAGGTAACCAGCCAAAACCATTCATCCGTACCCGCCAAAACCGGCCAAAAACGCGCAAGTAAAAACACACCCGCTTTTACCATGGTGGCCGAGTGTAAATACGCGGATACTGGTGTAGGGGCAGCCATGGCATGCGGCAACCAGAAATGAAAAGGAAACTGGGCGCTTTTTGTGAAAGCCCCCAATAGGACCAGCAACAACATAGGTGTGTACAAGGCATGCGATTGAATGTTGTCCTTCGCGGCCAACACCACGTCCATGTCGTAACTACCGGCGATGTGACCTAGTATCAGCAAGCCAGCGAACAAGCAGAGACCACCAGCGCCTGTCACGGTCAAGGCCATGCGTGCACCGCGTCTTGCATCTTTGCGGTGATACCAGTACCCGATCAGTAAAAATGAAAACAGGCTGGTCAGCTCCCAAAATACAGCCAACTGAATCAGGTTGCCAGACAGCACTACCCCACTCATTGCGCCCATGAAGGCAAGCAAGAAGGAAAAGAAACGTGGCACAGGATCAGAGGGAGACATGTAGTAACGGGCATACAGCACCACCAAGGCACCAATACCCGACACCAGCATGGAAAACATCCAGGCAAAGCCATCCATGCGAACCACAAAACTTAAACCCAGCGAGGGAATCCACGTGTATTCCTCCCTCAATACAGTCCCGGCCGCCACTTCAGGATACAAGCTAGCTACCTGCACGGCGCACAGCAACGCAATAGCGCCTGCAAGTGTGGATTCGGCATTGCGCGCATTGGCCGGCATGAATGCGGCAATCAAGCTTCCGGCAAAAGGAAGCAGTACAAGGCTTAGCAGAGGCAAAGTACTCATCGACACATCAGCTTGATCAAGTTAAAGGGCAAACGCAGACTCGGCCTCGTGCTTCAAGACCAGGTCGAAATTTGCAGAATTAAACTACAAAACCCGAAAACGGGAAGTAAAAACAGAAACTTAGTGAATTGCGTCGTACTTGGTGTATGCGCTTACATCACCATTTTTACCAATCAACAATACATTGTACTCGGCGCGCTTGTGCGGAAAATCGGGATGCTCCATGCCCGGAG
>DASUEC010000023.1:0-4253 GCA_036275255.1 Limnobacter sp.
TTTTTTTACCTTCCTTAAAGGGTGTGGTGAGTAATGTGTACAACAAAATGAATTAACTGAAAAGCTTTTTTCATCAATACATCATCAACAACCCGTTTGGATTGTTTTTTTCAAAAGAATTGTGGTTTTTTTCTCGCACCACAGCTGTGCAAATACAATAAAAAATCAAAAATTTTTTTGGCATCGCTCTTGCTAGTTTTGCTGTGATCTCCTCTTGCAAGTGTGCGTGCCCGTGTTCAAACATCTCTCCAATTTATCCCATCACGCTGCATGGCGAAGGCAGCTTGAATTGCTGCTCGACTCCACGGGTGAAGGCATTTACGGCATTGATCTCCGTGGTCGCTGCGTGTTCATCAATCGCGCAGGCGCCGAGATGCTTGGGTACAGCGCAGATGAAGTGCTCGGTCGCAATATGCATTACCTCATGCACCATTCCTATGCCAATCGGGATTTGATGCCAGTGTGCGATTGCCAGATTTTCAAGGCCTTCCAGGACAACCGCGGTTGCCGTGTAGACAACGAGGTGTTGTGGCGGCGTGATGGCTCTTGTTTTCATGCCGAGTACGCTTCTTATCCGATTTTTGAAGGCGAGCATGTTGTAGGCGCAGTGGTCACGTTCAACGACATCACGGCGCGTGTGGAAGCGCAAAACATCAAACAGGCAGCACAGGTCGAGCTGGAGCGGCGTGTTCAGGAGCGCACAGCAGAGTTGCAGATGGCCCATGACCGGATGCGTCGCTTGTCCTCGCACCTCACCACGGTGCGTGAAGACGAGCGCACACGGATTGCCCGCGAATTGCACGATGATCTCGGTGCCAGCCTCACTGCGCTCGATCTGGAGCTGAAGGCGCTGGCGTATCGTCTGGAAGGTCAATCGCAACTGGCAGCACGCTTGCGCACCATGACCGATCTCACCGAAGGTGCCATGGACAGCCTGCGAAGAATTTTGTCCGATTTGCGTCCGGGTGTTCTGGATCACCTCGGCCTGTGGGCCGCTTTGGAGCATCTGCTCCAAGAGTTCGAAGCACGCACCGGGATTGCTTGTCACTGGATGCTTGCGCCATCGCTTGAGCGGGTGCGTCTGTCGCGGCGCAGCGAGACTTCACTGTATCGAATTGTGCAGGAGGCACTGCACAACGTGCACAAGCATGCTGCTGCCACCCAGGTGCAGGTCCGGGTTACGCACGCCAATCAGGCTGTGCTGTTCGAGATTCATGACAATGGCCGCGGCATGGCGGGCAAGCCTGCCTCAGGCGGCTTTGGCCTCATGGGCATTGAAGAGCGTGCCTGGGACATGGGTGCGCATTGCAGCATTGAATCTGGCCCTGGTTCGGGCGTAAGCATTCGCTTGCGTCTGCCTGGCGCCTTGTCTCGTTGATGGCGGTTTAAAACATAAAAAAGGAGGGAGTATGAAAAGTGTGTTGGTGGTGGATGACCACATGATCATCCGGCGGGGGTTGGTGCAGGTTCTCGGCGAGATTGATTCCTGCTGGTATGTTGAGGAAGCGGCCGACGGGGTGGGGGCCATGCGCCAGTTGCGCGACAAGTCCTTCGATGTGATGTTGCTTGATGTGGCTCTTGGGGAGCGTGACGGCTTCGATGTGTTGAAGAGCGTGCGCAGCGAATTTCCAAAGCTGGGTGTGGTCATGTTGTCGGTGTACCCCGAGTCCCAGTTTGCCTTGCGTGCAATACGCAGCGGTGCCAACGCCTACCTGAACAAAGGGTGCTCGCCCAATGAGCTGGGCCAGGCCATTGGATTGGCAGCCAAGGGGCAGGTGTACGTCACACCCACCACTGCAGGTTTGATGGCGAGCGACCTGAGGCAGCCCGGTGCGCAAGCACCCCATGAGCGCCTGTCCAATCGGGAGATGCAGGTGCTGCGGCAACTGGTCCAAGGTGAATCGATCCAACACATTGCGCATGCACTGTGCTTGTCTGGCAACACCGTGTCCACGTATCGGGCGCGTATCTTTGAAAAACTTGAACTCAAGAATCTGGTGGATTTGGTGAATTACGCGCGCACGCATGGTTTGTAGTTGCATCACTACAGCCAATTCAAATTTTCAGTGATACCCCTTTGCTTCAGCGCCGCGCAAACTACGCACAGATAACACCCGTTCGGGGTGTGTAACTGGTGCAGGGGGAGGCATGGCAAGAATGCAGGGGTTCAGGTTGGGCATCTATGTGTTCAAAGACGCCGAGGTGGTGGATTACGCTGCGCCATATGGGGTGTTCTCCGTGGCCAAGCGTTTTGACCCTGAGCTGGAGGTGTTCCTTGTGGCGGAAGCCATGCGACCCATCCAAACGCAAGCGGGCCTCACGGTCTTGCCCAACTACAGTTTGGCGGACCAACCCGACATGGACGCATTTCTCATTCCTGGTGGGTTTGGCACGCGCCAGGAGTTGAACAACGGCAAGCTGCACCGCTACATCCGCAGCTTGCCGGAGTCGTGCCTGCTGACCAGCGTGTGCACCGGCTCGTGGATCTATGCACGCATGGGCTTGCTGGATGGGCTGGCGGCCACCAACCGCAAGGAGCCCGATCGGCTGGAAGCATCCCACCTCGGAAAGACACCGATCGACCGGCTGGCTGAAATTGCACCGGCCTGCCAGGTGAGCCGCGCCCGTGTGGTGGATGCCGGGCGAATCGTCACTGGAGGTGGCATTGCCAGTGGCATGGAGCTTGGCTTTCACCTGCTGCGGCGTGCCGGCTATGACGAAGCATTCATTGCCGACGTGGCCCGCGTCATGGAATACAGCAAGGCCTATGAGCAATACCAGCATGACATCGATTACTTTCGCCCGGCATTGAGCCGCGCTCGCGCCTGAGTTTCAACCTGTTGTTCCAAGGAGTGCAGCATGTCTTTTTTTAAAAATCCCTTTGATCCCAACTCCCGTTTGGGCATGCGTTGCAGTTGTGGCAAACACGACAGCCAGGCTGCACACGACCATGCATTGGCAGTGCAAGACATGGAAAATCGTGCGGTTGAGTCGGCCGTGATGCATGCCTTGTTTCCCGACGACCAGTTGCGTCGCCGATTTTTGAGCGCTGTTGGCGGAGCGACAGCCATGGCGGCGGTGGGCAGCTTGTTTCCACTGGCGGCAGCCAAAGAGGCGTTTGCCCAAAGTGGCGGGCCACTTGAGAAACAAAAACTCAAGGTGGGGTTCATTCCGATCACCTGTGCCACCCCCATCATCATGGCCCAGCCCATGGGGTTTTATGCCAAACAGGGTTTGGATGTGGAAGTGGTAAAGACCGCTGGCTGGGCGGTGATTCGTGACAAATCCCTGGCCAACGAATACGATGCAGCGCACATGCTTTCCCCCATGCCACTGGCCATCTCGGTGGGGGCCGGCAGCAATCCGATTCCCTGGACCATGCCTGCGGTTGAGAACATCAATGGCCAGGCCATCACCCTGGCACTGAAGCACAAAGACAAACGCGATCCCAAGGACTGGAAGGGATTCAAGTTTGCAGTGCCCTTCGACTACAGCATGCACAACTACCTGTTGCGCTATTACCTGGCCGAGCATGGTCTGGACCCCGATCGCGATGTGCAGATTCGCGCCGTGCCTCCGCCCGAAATGGTCGCCAACATGCGGGCTGACAACATCGATGGCTTTTTGGCGCCAGACCCTGTAAACCAGCGTGCAGTTTACGACGGTGTCGGTTTTATCCACATGCTGTCCAAAGAGATTTGGGCGGGCCATCCCTGTTGTGCCTTTGCTGCCAGCAAGGCGTTTGTGACCCAGAACCCCAACAGTTACCGTGCGCTGCTCAAGGCGATTCTCGAAGCGACCGCATACGCGCGCAAGCAAGAGAACCGCAAAGAGATTGCTGCAGCGATTGCTCCCACCAACTACCTGAACCAACCAGTCACTGTGGTGGAGCAGGTGCTCACTGGCACGTATGCAGATGGCCTGGGCGGCGTGAAGAAAGACCCCAATCGAATCGACTTTGACCCATTCCCATACCAGAGTTTTGCAATCTGGATTTTGACCCAGATGAAGCGTTGGGGGCAGATCAAAGGCGATGTGGATTACGCCAGGGTGGCCAGGGAGGTGTTTTTGGCCACGGATGCAACACGGCTGATGCGTGAGGTTGGCATGCAGCCACCTGCACAAAACACCAAGGCATTCAGTGTGATGGGCAAGCCCTTTGATTCAAGCAAGCCGCAGGCTTATCTGGACAGCTTCGCGATTTCGCGTCACCGGGGGTAATGGAGGATGGGTCGTTTCAGCAAATCGGTGTG
>DASUEC010000024.1:0-3595 GCA_036275255.1 Limnobacter sp.
GGGAGTCAGCGTCAGCCACGAGGGCCACGGAACTGTTTAACGCAAGCGGGTCATGTGCATCGTTGAGACCTGCCCGCTTGCCACTGGAGGGGATTTCGGCGTGCACCGGCATGTGCAACCACGAGAATACCGCAACAAGAGTGACGGCAAAAAGACGGCGACAGATCATGGATTATTTTTAGAGTGTTAAACATCTATCTGGATTTTACGCAGAAAACCAGCGCAGTGCCAATGCACCCATCGAGTGATATCAACTATTTCCGACCCTCAATTGAGAGTTTTGATTAAATGGGCAGACGGGAAGTGCATGGCGTAATTCAACAACCGGCCCACCACACCGCATTGCAAGGCTGTGAGGTGCTCGAGATCCGGAAAGTAACCACCAGCCATGGTGGCAACCACGGGCAATCGCCTGCGCATTGCCCAGTCCAGCACAAGTCGGTCACGGCCCTCAATCCCTTGATCGGACAAGGAAAGCTTTCCAAGTCGATCCGATTGGTGTGCGTCCAGACCAGCCACATACAGCATCAAATCGGGCTCAAACCGGTTTGTCACGGTTTGCAAAGCCCGCGTCAGTGCCTCCATGTAGTCCTCATCCCCCGTGCCGGTGGGCAAGGCAACATCCAAATCACTGCGCATTTTTTGAAAAGGAAAGTTGTGCTCACCATGCAAAGACAACGTGAACACCGAGGGGTCCGCCGATGTGATTTGCGCCGTGCCATCGCCTTGGTGAACATCGAGATCAAGCACAAGCACTTTGGGCAGCTGCCCTGCCCTTGCGCCTTTGGCCAAGGCATCGGTTTGAAACACCCGCGCGGCCACCGCGAGGTCATTGAACACACAAAAACCGGCTCCGCTTGCGTGCATGGCGTGGTGGGTACCGCCCGCCAAATTGACAGAAGCCCCGTGCTGCAACGCACTGCGAACGGCCGCAATGGTGGCACCCACCGAGCGGCGGGACCGCTCCACCATGCGCACCGACCAGGGAAATCCGATAGCCTTTTGTTCATCTGCGGAAAGACTCCCCTCAACCACCCTTGCTATGTAATGCGGACAATGGGCCAAAGCCAGTTGCCCATCCGTGGCCGGCGGCGGCACCTCCAGGCGCACCGTTGGCAAGGTCTGATGAACTTTGTCCCGAAGCATCCGGTACTTTTGCATGGGGAAGCGGTGACCTGCGGGCAAGGGCAACACAAACTCGTCGGTGTAAAAGGCTTGAATCATGAACAAATGCTACAGAACGGATGCATGATTATTGCATCGCAACATTTTTATTGACATGGCAGTTTTTTTTGCTAGAATTGGTTTTGTGCACTGCATCAAACAGTGCCTGTTTCGGTGGATCCCAGTTGATGGCCACCACGACCATAAACCAACGCGGTAAACACTGACGGAGCAAAATATGTTGATGACCCCCGAGCAATTGCTGGAAATTCAAAAAGCCAACCTGGAAAAAATCCTCGGTTTGAGCCAAAAGTCATTCAGCAACGTTGAAAAAGTGGTTGAACTGAATCTTAACGCGGCCAAAGTCGCCTTGGAAGACGGTGTAGAGGCCGTGAAAGCCCTGTCCTCCGCCAAAGACATTCAAGACTTTGTCGCTGTGTCCACCTCTGTGGCACAACCCTTGTCTGAAAAGGCTGTGGCTTATGGCAAAGACGTGTATGCACTGTCGTCCAGCTTCGTTTCTGAAGCAGCCAAGCTGGTAGAAGAACAAGTGGCCGAAAGCAACAAGAAATTCGCCGAGTTGTTTGAGACTGCAAGCAAGAACGCACCTGCGGGCAGCGAAGGCGCTGTGGCACTCATGAAGTCTGCGCTGACCGCCGCCAACACCGCTTACGAAAGCGTTAGCAAGGCCACCAAGCAGGCTGTTGAAATGGCCGAAGCCAATGTTGAAGCTGCCACCAAGGCAACGCTCAAGGCCACCAGCGCAGCAGCGCCAAAGGCACGCAAAGCGGCCTGACCCCAATTCATCCCCGGCAGCTTGATGCACCATTCAATTGCCGGTGTTGTACAGATGTCTCCTCGTTCCTCCTGGAACGACTTCGGTCGTGAACCTCTAAATTTCATGACTCAGGCTCACCACTTGGTGAGCCTTTTTTTTAGTCCACAAAGCCGGGCAACAACTGGATTGGGCAATTCATGTCTTCCAACGTTTTGACCAGTGCATCAAAAGCCTGAGAGACTGTTTCTCTCAACTCCACCCCACCACGTGCCTTCACACCCAATTCAATGTGACGCGCCATTTTGTCATCGCCCACGCTGGGCAAGCTGTAAAGACGGCATTCGGGGAATCGCGCTTCCAGGGCCTCCATCACCGGAGTTATTCGGGCTTCTGGCGTTTTAAACAGCAGCAGGGCCCGCTTGTATTCAATGGCCACGTGGTGAAGCTGTGGATACACTGTGTCCAGCACCCATTCAATCATTGGCCAGGCCATGACCGGAAAACCCGGTACAAAGTGATGCTGCCCGACTGAAAAACCAGCGATCCGGTTGTAAGGATTGGGTATCAGGCTTGCTTCGGCCGGAAAATCCGCCATGCGTAATCTGTATTCATCCAGGGGTTGACCACTTTCAGCGCATCGCTGGGCAATCAGGTCAACTGCATCTGGATGACGCACAATGGGTCTACCGAGGGCTTCGGCTGCGGCCTGCCGGGTGTGGTCATCTGGCGTGCCGCCAATTCCACCGCAGCTAAACACGATGTGGTTGCTGGCCATAGAGCGCCGAAGCGTATCGACCAACATGGCGCGGTCGTCGCCCACCATGTTCACCCAACTCAAGAACAATCCCCGCGCACTCAAGCGTTCAATAACCGCCGGCACATGTTTGTCTTGCCGCAAACCCGACAAAATTTCATCGCCCACCACAATCAAACCAATTTTTGGAACATGCATGCTGCATCCACCTCGGAGTGCTTCAAATTTCTTGTACTTCAACCACGGCATTGCCGCGCAACTGGGCCAAGCTACCCAAATAATGTCGACTAAATGCCAAAGCAGACATAACCGGCATGATCAACAGAATCGGGGGAACAAAACTCAGGAATGCGCACACCAGGCCAATCAACCAGGCCGACGTGGAGTCGCGTTGTTGAATGGCCTTGATTTCTGAACGCGTGGCGTGGCCGGAAAGCGCATCGAACCGCATGACGACCATGAGCAAATAGGCTGTGAGAAGCACAGGCAAAACAAACGCCATGCCCGGAATCAACCACAAGGGCAAGGTGAACACCCAGGCCAGCAAAAACACCAAAACAGCTTTGAGCGTGATCCACAAGCCGTGCATCACATTGGCATCGCCTCTTTTGGCCAGGCCTTGGAATTCTCTTTCCGTCAGGTATTTGACCACAGGCGGCGTCACGTACAGACCTGCCAGCAATACCGCCGATGTGGCCACCAAGGGCCACAACAGGCCAAACACAGCCAAAGGCACAAGAATCACTTTCAACCAGCCCAGCATCGCTGCATCCGAGGTGGCGGCCTCCATTGAAAAATCCAGCCCGAGCCAAGACAAAAGCCACATGGCCGCATTCACCAAAGGATCGACAGACAACCAAATCACAACCAACCAGAACACGGCGGCCAATGCCACCGAG
>DASUEC010000025.1:0-5896 GCA_036275255.1 Limnobacter sp.
GGGTGCCAGGTGTCGGTCTGGGCCTGCACAATTTTTACGCTGAATAATTTTTCGGTGAGGCTGAACAAGCCCTCCAGAACGCGGTCTTCCTGAAAGTACTGGCGTACCTCCAGGTCGCTGAAGGCGTATTTTTTTTCTTTCAGTTTTTCAGAGGCGTAGCTCATGTCCCAGCTTTGCAGGTCGGCAAGGCCAAGCTCGGCTTTGGCAAATGCACGCAGTTCATCCAGGTCGCGTTGCGCAAAGGGTTTGGCCTTGGCCGCCAGCTCACGCAGGAAGTTCACGACCTGCTCAGTGCTTTCTGCCATTTTTGGCACCAGGCTCAGCTCGCCAAAATGTTGATAGCCCAACATGCGGGCTTCTTCCAGGCGCAGTTGCAGCAGTTCGCGGATCAATGGTGTGTTGTCCAGCTCGGGCGGGCCAAATTCCGAGGCCCGCTTGGCATAAGCCTCGTACAGTTGCTCTCGCAACTCACGTTTGTGGGCGTACTGAAGCACCGGAAAATAAGAGGGGAACTGCAGGGTGAATTTGTAACCTGCCTTTCCTTCGCTTTTGGCCAATTCCTCGGCGGCTTGCAGGGCGTATCCGGGCAAGCCGTCCAGGTCGTCTTGCTTGGTCACGATCAGTTCAAATGCGTTGGTGGCGTCCAGCACATTTTCGGAAAACTTGGCGGTGATTGCCGCTTGACGATCTTGAATGTCTGCATACCGCGGCTTTTGGTCAGCGGGCAGTTCTGCACCACCCAACTTGAAGCCTCGGATTGAATTGGCCAGCACCTTCTTGCGGGCTGGTGTAAAGCTTTTGGCAGCCTCGCTGCCCTCAATGGCTTTGTAAATGGCGTACAGGCGTTCGTCTTGCCCGATGGCGGTCCAGAACTCAGTGACCTTGGGCAGGCAGGCGTTGTAGGCGGCGCGCAATTCTTCGCTGTCGGCCACGGCGTGCAAATGCCCCACCACGCCCCACGCGCGGCTCAATTGTTCGCAGGCTTCATCCAGCGGGCTGAGCGTGGTTTCCCAGGTGGCTTGCTGCGGGCTGGTACCGGTCGTTGTTTCAAGGGCTGAGCGGGCACGCGCCAGCAATGCATCGATGGCGGGTTCGACATGCGCTGTGCGAATATCTGCAAAGCGGGGCAGGCCTGAAAAGTCCATCAACGGGTTGTTGCTGGCGTTCGCTTGCGTGTTGCTCATGGGTTTGCTTCCTGTGTTCAAAAGGTACTTCGAGGTGCGCATTGGGCTTAGAGTGTGCGTTCCACCGCTTCAATGGTGTTTTGCAACAGCATGGTGATGGTCATGGGGCCAACGCCTCCGGGCACGGGTGTTATCCACCCGGCCACGGCTTTGGCCGACTCAAAATCCACATCCCCGCACAGCTTCCCATCGGCCAGCCGGTTGATGCCCACGTCAATCACCACCGCTCCGGGTTTGATCATGTCGCCGGTGATCATGTTGGGCCTGCCCACTGCGACCACCAGCACATCGGCGCGTTGGCAATGGGCTTTCAGGTCTTTTGTTTTGCTGTTGCACAGGGTGACGGTTGCCCCCTGTTGCAGCAAGAGCATGGCCTGCGGTTTTCCCACAATGTTGCTTGCTCCGATTACGACCGCTTCCGCGCCGCGCAGTTCAATGCCCGTCAGCTCCAGCATCTTCATCACCCCATACGGGGTACATGGGCGAAACAGTGGCTTGCCAGTCATCAGCAGCCCGGCGTTGCTCACATGGAAGCCATCGACGTCTTTTTCTGGGGCGATGGATTCAATCACCAGGTGTGAGTCCAAGTGTTTGGGCAGGGGCAGTTGTACCAGAATGCCGTGGATGCTGGTGTCACGGTTGAGTTGGTTGATCAGGGCAAGCAATTCTTCCTGGGTGGTGTCGGCATTCAGCCTGTGCATCTCAGACTTGAAACCCGCGTTTTTGCAGGCCTGCACTTTGTTGCGCACATACACTTGGGAGGCCGGGTCTTCACCCACCAGCACCACGGCCAGACCGGGCTGGTGGCCAAGCGCAGTGAGTTCGCCTGCGCGTTTTGCAATGGTTTCACGGATGGAGGCGGCCAGTTCGGTTCCGCTGATGATTTGTGCAGACATGGGTGAGTTGTGTTGAAAAATGACGGGTGACCCGAGCATGTTGCCATGCTCGGACGATGCTTAAGGGTTCAAGGTTGGGCCAGTTCAGGGGATTTGCGCAGGGCAATTTTGAGCAAGTCGGCCACGGTGGCCACTTGCAGCTTGTCCATGATGTTGGCGCGGTGGGCTTCCACGGTTTTGATGCTGATGTTCAGGTCGTCGGCAATCTGTTTGTTCAGTCGGCCCGACACAATGCGCTCCAGCACTTGCAGTTCTCGGGTGGTCAACTTGGCATACAGTTTGTTGATTTGCTCATCCACCTTGGAAGACTCGGCCAGTTCGCGCGCTCGGGCCATGTGTTGGTGGATCAATTCTTTGATCTTGGCTTCATCAAACGGCTTTTCGAGAAAGTCCACTGCACCGTTCTTCATGGTTTCAACTGCCAGGGTGACGTCTCCATGCCCTGTGATAAAGACGATAGGCACAGGTATGCCCTTGTCGATCAAGGTCTTTTGTACCTCAAGCCCCGACAGCTTGGGCATGCGGATATCCAGAAGCAACACGCAGGTTTGCGGCCACTGCAACTGGTCCAGAAAGGCAACCGGGTCTTCAAAAGCTTTGACCTGATAGCCCTCGGTTTCAATCAGCCATTGCAGAGAATCACGCACGGCCTCATCGTCATCGACAATGTAGACAGTTTCGGGCGGTTCAATTGTGCGGGACTGGGTGTGCAACATGCGCGTATTTCCATAACAGGTGGGTGAATCAAGCGGGCACCGGCTCGTCGGCCAGGGGCAGGGTGAACTTGAAAACGCTGCCTTTGGGTGCTGCAGGCTCTACCCACAATTGGCCCTGATGATACTCAATAATAGTACGACAGATGTTCAGGCCCATGCCCATTCCATCCGATTTGGTGGTGAAAAACGACTCGAACAGGCGTTCACGGATGTCTTCGGGAACACCGGTGCCGTGGTCGCGCACCTCCACCATGGCGAACTGGGCCGATTGGCTGACACGGATTTCAATCCGTTTTTCATCGCCCGCCAGGTGACTCATGGCCTCAAAGCCATTCTTGATGAGGTTCATCAGCACCTGTTCAATCAACACGGGGTCTGCCAGCACAGACAGGGCGGCATCAGGCACCAGCATTTCTATTCGCGCCGACTGGTGCTTGGCTTCCAGTTGTGAAAAGCCCACTGCATCTTCAATGATCTTGCCGATGGGGCAGGCGCCACGCTTTGGCTCCTGCTGTTTGACAAACTCCCGGATTCGTCGAATCACGGCGCCAGCCCGTTGAGCTTGTACATTCACCTTTTCCAGAACAGGCAGCAGCTCTTCCGGGCTCACTTTGCCCGATTTCAGGCGATTCACGCTGCCCATGTTGTAATTGGAGATGGCCGCCAGGGGCTGGTTGATCTCATGCGCAAGCGATGAGGCCAATTCGCCCAGCGTGATCAGCCTGGAGGTGAATTGCAACTTCTCCTGCTGCTGCCTGCTCATGTTTTCGACTTCTTTGCGCTGGGTAATGTCGGTGGCCACCTGCATGATCACCATGGCCCCGTCCACCCACGAAATGGAGCGACGCCGTATCTCATACCAACGTGCCGACACCGGGCTCAACCATTCGAAGGGTTCAAACTGATTGTCGCGGTGGCGACGGTGTTTGGGCAGTTTTGGTGGCGAAGCGTGGCCAAACCACTCTCTGTGCAGACGGTTCACAAAGATGAACTCGTCCTCCCCAGCGCCCGGGCTTTGCACACACACGGCCGCGTCCAGCTCTTCCAAAATCCTCACAAACCGGCGGTGTGCGGCAGCCAACTCATCGCGAACCCGCCGTGGTTCTGTGATGTCGGTCATGGAGGTCATCCAGCCGCTTTGGTTGCCATCGCTGTCCACGAGCGGAGACACATACATGCGAGCATCAAAAACGCTGCCGTCTCGCCGGCGAACCTGAACCTCAATGCCTTTCTGCGGGGCGTTTCCGCTCAGGATGAGGTCAAGATTGGATTGCTGCTCTTCGTAAGAGCGGTCTGGCCAATAGGGGAAGGGCGGCGTCATGCCCACCAATTCCGATTCCTTGAACCCTGTCATTTTGCAAAAAGCCGGGTTGACATAGGTGATGCGGCCCTGCATGTCGATGGCCCGCATGCCCGTGACCACAGAGTTTTCCATGGCGCGTCGAAACTTCGTTTCTGCAAGCAAGCGCTTTTCTGCCTGGCTGCGCAGTTTGGCGTGCCTGAACAGCAACACAAAACTCCAGACAATCACCGCGGACAGGCCAATCACAGTCCAGGCCAGCATGTTGGAGAAAAGCTCTGTGCTGGTCTTGTAGAGAACTGCACGCAATTTGAGCCCGTGCCCAGGCGGATCCAGAGGCACTTCATGGCTGAGTTTTGCATTGTCGATTGAACGGCTCACATTGGATGCGACCGGGTTACCGCCCCCATCCACAATGCTCACCAGATAAAGCTGTACAAATGAGTCGGGCACCGCGTCGTTGAGCAGAGATGCCATGGGAATGGTGGCCGCCACGGTGCCTTGAAATTCACCATTGCGGAAAATCGGGCTGTGAATCTCCATGTACACCTTGTTGGAGCTGCCCAAAAACGGACGGGAAAACACTGGCAACCTTGTGTCGCGCGCCGTTGTATAGGCCCAGTAGCTTTCAGCATCTTCCACGGTCTGGTAGAGGGGGTGAAGGATCTCCGGGGTTCTGAGTGCAGGCAGTGTGAGGTCGGTGACGCGGCGTTCTACATCAATCACCTGCACAGTCGCCACTTCATAAAACTCATTGAGCAAAGCCTCGGAGGACGCCCGGAAGGTGCGCACCTCCGGGCTTGGCTGCTCCAGTCCGCGTGCAATTTGGCCCAGACGGTCTTGCACAGTCAGCAACCGTGTGCGGATCGTTTGGCGCGCCAGTTCAACATCGCGAATGATCCGCAGCTGTGTCTGGTTTTGGTCCTCAGAGTGCAGGGTAAAGAAAAATGCACCCATGGCCAGCACAAACAGAATGATCCCGACAAGTGGCGTGGCCCAAACAAGGGGGCTGGTACGGGGTTGATCGCTGAGTCGCACGTGGGCTTTCTGCAAAAAAATCAAGCAACAAGCGCAGTGTACAAAACTGCCGCCCGGCTGGATATGGCATCAGGGAAAATCCGTAGATATTCCACAATATGAAAACGTAACCCACATTTTGAAAATATTGAAATTAGATGTGATACTCTAATATCGATAAGAAATGCGGCCACAAGCCAGCGTTTCTCCAGGAGAACCATGAGCCCAAGGAGGAAGGAATGTCAGCTCAACTCAATTTCCCCGGATCGGACGATCCCGATTTCCAAGAAACCCAGGAATGGCTGGATGCACTGGAAGCAGTGCTAGAGCGTGAGGGGCCCGAACGCGCCCATTACCTGCTGGAGCAGTTGGTTGACAAGGCTCGCCGCAGTGGTGCACACATTCCGTTTTCGGCCACCACCGCCTATGTAAACACCATCCCGGTTCATCTGGAGGAGCGGTGCCCCGGCAATATGGAATATGAAGAGCGCCTGCGCAGCTGGATGCGCTGGAATGCCATGGCCATGGTTGTGCGCGCCAACCGCAAAGATCCACCCGATGGTGGTGATCTGGGCGGACACATTGCCTCGTTTGCTTCCTTGGCCACAATGCTGGGTGTTGGTTTCAACCACTTTTGGCATGCAGAAGACCAAACCCACGGTGGCGATTTGCTTTACCTGCAAGGCCATGTGTCCCCGGGGATCTACGCACGCGCCTACCTTGAGGGGCGCCTCACCGAAGAGCAGCTCGACCACTTCCGCCAGGAGGTTGACGGCAAAGGCC
>DASUEC010000026.1:0-5485 GCA_036275255.1 Limnobacter sp.
TTAAAGCTTTGAGCCAAAACATCGTTCACTTGCGATGCACTGCGACCTGATGCAATCAGCGCACCAACCAGAGCACCCATCGACGTACCGCCAACATGATCGATCACCAGACCGGCCTCCTCCAAGGCCCTGAAAAACCCCGCATGTGCAAAACCCCTGGCTCCGCCACCCCCCAGCACCAAACCCAGGGTGCGGCCCAACACATGGCGAACCACCCGCTCAAAATCGTGGCGATGCCCGCTTCGAACATGCAAAAGCCGAAATGAATCGCCGAACAAACTCCGAACCCGGGCGGCCACATTGGCCTCCACCCAAGCGGCCTCATGCACCAGCACAAGCCACACTGGAAGCTGATTCTCAGCCTGGCGAATCCGTGCCAGCAAGGCGTTACAAATGCCGGAATCTGCAAGGGTGCTTGCACACAGCATGATCAGCATGCTGTCCAGGTCATCCATGAGCCGCTCATCCAGCGCACCGGTAACATCCACCCGCAGCACATCAGCCACGCAACCATGGTTTGTCGTTGGAGGAGTGAAACTCACCGATCGCCAATCTGACCAGCGCCGCAGCTCGGCATGGTGTGCAAATGCGGCACACAGGGCAAGCTCGGCCTGCTCTGCCAGGCCATCTGGGCGCACCAACGATCCCAGCGCGATCATTTGATGTTGTGCCAAAGGCGAGGCATAACCCAACTCGCGCTTGAAACGCGACACCAACACCCGGATAAGATGCTGATACACCGCATGGCCATGCTCACCAAAACGCGCAAGAGCATCGTGGTCAATTGCCAGCAACACGCTGTCGCGCTTTGCAGAAATGCTCAAAGTACGCGGCGAGTGGTCGAAAAAGCCCAGCTCACCAATCATCTCACCGGGGAAAAAAGCCAGCGTGAGGTCCATTTGGCCATCGGGGCGCATGCGCTGGCCCCGCAACTGGCCTTGCAAAATGAGGTAAAACTGATGGCTGGCATCCCCTTGATGGAACAAGGTGTCGCCACGCTGCAAAGGCACCAGACGGGCAAGCTCAATCAGCTTGTGCGCCTGATCAGGTTGAATCTCCAGCCGTTTGGCCAACAGGGCAGCCGCCTGCGACAACTCGACAACACTTAGACCGGCTGGTGTGGACACGGGCAGACCCTCAGCGATTTAAAAAACCCTTGAGTGCATCGCGAACCTTCTCCTCCGCTTTGCCCTTCAACTCCTGCTTCTTCTCATCAATCTTGGGCTGAAGCCTGGCTTTTGCCGCTTCTTTGGCCAGGTCCTTGAATTGCAACTCCCACTGAATGCCTGTGAACGGACCAAACACCCGCACCGGCACCGTGACACCATTCAAACCTGAATCGAGGGTTTTGCCACCCTGACCGGTGCTGGTTGCAACAATCGAGGTTTTGGCCAGGTAATCCACCGTGCTGTTGACCAGATTGATCTGCCCATTGCCCCCAATCCGAAACAGCGGTGCCATCAAATTCAAGTCATTGGATGTGCCAACACCCTCTTTAAAATTAAAACTGACGGCCAGTGAACTGAAGTCGGTTTTTTGAGTGGTGTCGGTTTTGCTGGTGCTGTTGTTGCCGCCCGTGAACAGGGCCTTGGCGTTGCGAAACCGTTCAGCAAGGTTGATGCCTTTGATGGCGCCATCCTGAAGACTCACGGCAACCGCGCCATCAAGGGCCGCTTTGAGCGCATTCACTGTGGCGCCCTGCGTGCTCACATTGATCAGCACATCGCCTTTTCCCTCAAGAATATCTTTGTTGAGCAGGTCCTTCAAAAAAGGCTGAATTTGAACTGAACTCACCTTTTGGTTCACGGCAATGCACTGGCTGTTTGCATTCACGGTGATGGAACCTGCGCTGTTGCCACCATACAAACTGCTTTGCAAAGGTTGCACAGTGAGTACACCATCCCGAGCAACCGCGCTGGCTTTCAGCTTGCTTGCCTTCACATTGCGAATCTTCAGTTTTGCAATGTTGGCCGTCACCTCCATGTTCAAGCTTTTCAAGACATCCAAGTTCACTGGCGTGTCTTTGGTGGCGGCTGGCTTGCCTGAGGCAGCAGCCGAATTCTGTTTGGTTTGGGGCGGAAACAAGGCATCCACGTCCAGGTTATCGGCATTCAGCACCGCCTTGATGAAAGGCTTTGCAAAGTTGTTAACATCGGCTTTGAGGTCAAACTGGGTGGACTCAAATTGTGAATTGAGAGTCAGGTTCGCAGTTTGTGCCTTGTTGTTCAGTGCCAATGCGCCGCTCAGGGGCATGCTGACCGCCTTTTTTGGCAAAGCCGGGTCTTTTACATCCAGTTTGCCAGCCAGCCCGCTCAACTCAATGGATTGGGCTTGTGGCCTGGCGGTCACAGGGCTGTTCAACGCCAGGTTTAAGGTGCGCTCACCCTCAATGACTTGAACAGCGCTGCCCAGCTTGCCCTGCACCACTTCTTTGAGACTACCGGACAAATCACTGAGCGTCACATCCAGCACCATGGTGCGTGCCGCTTGAGCAATATTGGCCTTCAAAACAAATGCCTCGCCTCTGGCCTGGTTGTCGCTTAATTCAATTGCAGGCGCAGTCAGGGTTGCATCCACCACGCCCAGGCCTGGGAATCTTGCCTTCACAGATCCCTGGAATGCGTCCACCAAGACAGCCTTGGTGGCTCGATTCACATTCAGTGTATCGGCCTGCATGTTCACATCCGCGGCCTGGCCGTCCAGCTCACCCAAAATGGCAAGCCTCAAATCATCAAGGTTTGCATAGGCCTGCTCGCCGATGCCAAATTCCAGCTGTGTGCTCAGGTCAATGTTGAGGTCCGCCTTGGGTTGATTGCTTTTCACATTGCCACGCAGCAAAAGACCCATGGGCAATCCGGGCTCAATGCGCCCGGTCTGAAACAGAAAATTGCTCAACTCAGCCTGCTGACCTGATTTCAGGTTGGTGTAAAGCACATTGAGATTATTCAATGCGATGGAATCAACCGAAAACCGCAAGGGCTCACGCGCCGCCTCGGAATCAGCCGCGACCTCCTCTTCACTGGGTGCCCCTTCAGGTTTCAGGAGATCATCAAAATTGAACTTGCCTTGGGGGTCTTGAATAATCTTCACAGTCAGGCCCCTGGCTTGCACTGCATCCACCACCACCGAGGATTTGAGCAACGGCAGCAGCGCCAGGGAGATGCCCACTTCATCGGCTTGCAGGAATGGCTCGCTGCTGTTGGGTTCAGAAAGGGACACCCCTTGCAACTGCGCACCAATGGATGGGAACCAGGTGAGACGGGCAGGTCCGTCAAACACCAACTCCCGCTGATACTTTTCTTTCACCAAACCGGCGGCCTGGTTCAACAGCGTCTGCTCATCGAGCGTGCTGACCACAATGGCAGCAGCCACAGCCAAAACCAAAGGCACCCCCGCCACAACACCGAGGCCCCATGCAATTGCTTTTTTCATGCCGCGCTCCCCCTCAGGCTGCTGCGGTTTGTCCCAGGGCGGTTTTCCAAACGCTCGGGCTCTTGGATTCCTTTTCAATGTCCAACAAATAGGCCGCGTGCAATTGCAACTCCTCTTCGGTGGGCTCGGGCTCTGGAAGCACCAAAGCACTCATGCGGACACGGCCTTCATTGTCGTGCTGAGCATCATGCACACCGTGTGCATCAATCACCAGGCTGTCTTGCCCCCGGGTCATGGCCAGGTAGACTTCTGCCAAAATCTGCGAGTCCAGCAGCGCGCCATGCAACTGACGGTGCGAATTGTTAACGCCCAGCCGGTCGCACAGCGCATCGAGGTTGTTCCGCTTGCCCGGAAACATCTCCCGAGCCATCAGCAAAGAATCAACCACCCCTTCCACGTGGTCGTCAACCTTGCCATGGCCAAGCCGTTCAAGCTCCATGTCAAGAAAACCGATGTCAAAGGCCGCGTTGTGAATGATCAGCGTGCTGCCGCGAATGAAATCAAGAAAATCCTTTGAGATGCGTTCAAATTTGGGTTTGTCTGCGAGCATCTCGTCGGAAATGCCATGCACCTGAAATGCGCCCTCGTCCACTGGCCGCTCCGGGTTGATGTACTCGTGAAAATGGCGATCGGTCACTTGGCGCCCCAGCACCTCAATGCATCCAATTTCTATGATTCGATGGCCTTGCCGCACTTCCAGTCCGGTGGTCTCGGTGTCCAGCACCACATATCGCATGGTTTGCGTCCTCAGTTAACGTTTGTTGTTCAGTGCTTTTTCCACGCCCAAATTCGCCAATGCATCGGCGCGCTCGTTGCCAGGGTCCCCGGCATGGCCTTTTACCCAGTGCCAGCGCACCAGGTGCCGCAGGCTGGCGTCGTCGAGAATCTGCCACAAATCCGCATTTTTCACCGGTTTTTTGTCAGAGGTGCGCCAGCCATTGAGCTTCCATTTGGGCATCCATTCCAGTATCCCTTTACGCACGTACTGCGAATCGGTGTACACATCCACGCTGCATCTTTTTTTTAAGGCGTTCAAACCTTCGATCACCGCTGTCAATTCCATGCGGTTGTTGGTGGTGTCCAGCTCGCCTCCACACAGCTCCTTTTGGTGGTCACCAGACTTCAGCAACACCCCCCAACCCCCGGGGCCGGGGTTGCCCTTGCAAGCACCGTCGGCGTACATCACCACCGAGGCAATCCGTTGTTCGGCCAAAATACTCTCTCAACTGGTCGATGAAGAACCGTCTATTGTAGGGGTTTTGTGCAATGCCTTATTGGCCACCGGCTTGAGTTGTTTCACTGCGAGTGCTTTGTCCTTGAATGCCGGGCCCACCAGGCGCATGCCACGCACACGCTTGACTGCACAAATGAAGTACACCGCACCGCACACGGGCCACCAGCGGTCGCCCGCATGCTCCATGAATCCCATTCGGCTTAAGCCATGCTCGGTAAACGCAGGAAATCTGTAACAGCCGAATCGCCCAAACTCAGGTTCAAAAGAAAGCAGCTTCAACCAGTCTTTCAAGCGGCTCAGGTGTATGGGGGTGCAGCCCGGTGGCCACACCGGGCTCCATCGCTTGAGCACTACGTGGCGCAAGCCCCAAAGGGACATGGGATTAAAGCCTGTAATCACCACACGGCCTTCTGGCATCAAAACCCGATCAACCTCGCGCAGCAATTGGTGGGGATCTTCAGAAAACTCCAGCACGTGCGGCAACACCAGCATGTCCAGCGACTGGGACTCAAAGGGCAACTCTTCAAATTCCGCGAAGCAGTCTGGCATGGAGGCCACAGCAAGGTCAGGCTGGGCCGATGCCCAAGCTTCTTGCACATACGCCTTGTGCGGAATGCGACTTTCCCGCAGCCCATCCACCAGGCGAGTACCCAGCTGCACGGCACGAAATCCAAACAGATCAGGCACAACCTGGTCAATCCAGGCTTGCTCGCGGCTGGTGAAGTACCTGCCAGCCGGGGATTGGAGCCAGGCATCCAGTGCTAACATTTGAGCCTGGCGGGTGTTCAGTTCATCAAGAGGTTCAGATGGAATCATTCA
>DASUEC010000027.1:0-2285 GCA_036275255.1 Limnobacter sp.
TGACTGGCGGGTTTTCCCCCAATCTGGAAGGCTGGCTGTACCCCTTTGCCTCCAAGCTGAGCAGCAGTGGCGCGGTGAAGCACCACCGAAAAATCACCGAAGCCGTGCACAAGCATGACGGCAAGATCGTGATGCAACTGCTGCATGCCGGCCGCTATGCCTACCATCCGCTGAGCGTGTCTGCTTCCAATGTGAAATCGCCGATCAACCCATTTAAACCCCGAGAGATTGGTGATTTTGGCATTCGCCGCACCATTGCTGCATTTGCGCGCTCGGCCAAGCTGGCGCAAGACGCCGGTTACGATGGCGTCGAGGTGATGGGTTCCGAGGGGTATTTCCTCAACCAGTTCATTTGCAAACGCACCAACCAGCGCACTGACCGCTGGGGCGGCTCTGTGGAAAACCGGGCCCGCTTGTCGGTGGAGATCGTTCGCCGAATTCGCGAAACCGTCGGCGAGAAATTCATCATCATTTACCGCCATTCGCTGCTCGACCTGGTGGAGGGTGGCAACACCTGGGAAGAAGTGAGCTACATCGCCAAGGCTGTTCAGGACGCGGGTGCAACACTGCTGAATACAGGCATTGGCTGGCATGAGGCCCGCGTACCCACCATTGTGACTTCGGTGCCCCGCGCAGCATTTGCCGAAATGACAGCCCGGTTAAAAAAGGAGCTGCGCATCCCCGTGATTGCGAGCAATCGAATCAACAAACCCGAGGTGGCCGAGAAGCTGCTGGCCGATGGCATGTGCGACATGGTGTCCATGGCGCGCCCCTTGCTGGCCGACCCCGACTTTGCCATCAAGGCCAAAGAAGGCCGGGCTGACGAAATCAATGTGTGCATTGCCTGCAACCAGGCCTGCCTGGACCACACCTTCAGCATGAAGCGTGCTTCTTGCCTGGTGAACCCCCGCGCCTGCCATGAGACCGAGATTGTGGACGCGCCCTTTGAACGCAAGAAAAAAATTGCGGTGGTGGGTGCTGGCATGGCTGGTTTGGCAGCCTCCACCGAGCTTGCACGCCGTGGCCACGACGTGGTGCTGTACGACTCTGCCCCGGAAATTGGCGGCCAGTTCAACATGGCGAAAGTTATTCCTGGCAAGGAAGAGTTTTATGAGACGCTCACCTACTTCAAACGCCAGCTTGAATTGCACCGTGTGAATCTGCAATTGAATGTGCGTGTGGATGCGGCGCTGATTTCTCGGGGCAAGTTTGACGAGGTGATTTTAGCCACAGGCATCAAGCCCCGCACGCCAGGGATTGAGGGCATTAACCATTCCAAGGTGCTGAGCTACATCGATGTGCTGCTGCACAAAAAGCCGGTGGGCAAAAAGGTGGCGGTGATAGGCGCTGGCGGCATTGGCTTTGACGTATCAGAATACTTGACCCATGACCACAAGCACCCCTCCCCCACGCTGGACCTGGAAAGCTGGAAGAAGGAGTGGGGCATCACCTTTGACCCCAACAACGCAGGTGGCATTGACCGCGTGCAACCCCAGCCACCTGCGCCCGCGCGCGAGGTTTGGTTGTGCCAGCGCAAAGACGAGCCCTTGGGCAAACGCTTGGGCAAAACCTCGGGCTGGGTGCACAAGGCCAGCTTGAAGAGTCGCCGTGTCCACTTCATGCAAGGCGTTGAATACCTCAAAATCGACGACCGTGGCCTGCACATCATGAGCGCGCATGGCCCAGAAATTCTGGACGTGGACAATGTGGTGATTTGCGCCGGGCAAGACCCGCTGCGTGAGTTGCAGGCCCCGCTGGAAGCCCTGGGTATTCCGGTGCATTTGGTGGGTGGCGCTGATGTGGCCGCTGAACTGGACGCCAAGCGCGCCATCAACCAGGCCACGCGATTGGCCGTCACACTGTGAGGGGTGGTTCTACCATGGCTGAAAAATCCATGCTGCAAAAGGTGTACACCCAAGTCGACAAACTGCCCACACCACTGAAGGTGCGTGCATTCACAGCCATTTTTGGGCGGGCTGTCAAATTTTTCCGGACCACAGGCTGCAAGTTTGAGTGGATTGAAACCAACCACGCCATTGTGACGCTGAAGAACAAAGGCAATCTGCAAAATCACATCGGCGGCCTGCATGCTGTGGTGATGCTGATGACAGCAGAATCAGCCACAGGCGCTTTGGTTGGTCTGAATGTGCCTGCCAATTGCATTCCTGTGATCAAGCGCATGGAAGTGGATTACCGCAAGCGCTGCAGTGGAGACTTGAAAGCTGAAGCCATGCTCACCCAAGAGCAGATCGTCTTGATGCAAACCCAGGAAAAAGGCGAAGTGG
>DASUEC010000028.1:0-11836 GCA_036275255.1 Limnobacter sp.
GTGTTTGCCAATTACCGCGATGGCAAGCCTTTGGCCAATGCGGCCCAGCAGGCAAGAAAACCCCTGATGGAAAACATCTTTGATGTGTTGGCGCAGGCTGGGGTGGCGCGGGATTCCCTGTATCTCGCTTGGGATTTCACGGTGGCTTCCGAGCGCAACCTCACCGAACGCCTCTTGCACATTCGCGACCAATCCATCGAGATCACGCAGGGCGCTTCTCCGCCTTTCACGATTGATGCCGTCATCGACAATCCCGTCAACGGTGGTGCCAGTGAGATTACTGCGAGGCGCATTCGCGGGCACATCGAGGTGCCGTGTTTTTTGAACAGCCCGAATTGTGTCTCCGGTGGCACTTACAATTATTCGCCTTTGCCCGGCGGCAGCCCTGCCACTGCGCTTCCACAGCGTAATCCGCTGACGCCCAATTCACGTGTGCCTTTCATTTGTTCGATTGCCCGAAAAACCATGGGAGGCGCTGCCAACCCAGCGCAGGCAGAACGGGCGGTGCCGGGTCGGGCCTCTTTGTATGGCCATGGTTTGTTGGGTTCGCGTGACGAAGGCAATACCTATGATTTCAATGTGCGAGTGATGGCCGAGCGGCATAACTTCGTGTTTTGCATGGTCGATTGGGCCGGGCTGGCCACCGGCAATCAGCCCGGGGACCAAAACGACAACCGAAAATACGATCCCTTGTGGGACGGCGCGGGTGGCGATCTGGTCAGCACGGTGTTGATGCTGACTGATTTCAGTGGGTTTAACCGTTTAACCGATCGGCTGCAGCAAGGCTTCCTGAATTTCACCATGCTTGGCCGCGCCATGATTTCCGACAATGGCTTGTGCACTCACCCGGCATTCCAGGTGAACGGGGTGTGTGTGATTGACCGCAGCACACTGTTCTACGACGGAAATTCACAAGGCGGCATCAACGGTGGGCCAGTGACTGCCGTGTCGCCCGACATTGATTCGGCAACCCTGGGCGTGCCCGGCATGGCGTATTCCACGCTGTTGCAGCGCTCTGTGGATTTTGCGCCCTATGCTCCGGCGTTTTACAACGCCTACCCGGCGTCATTGGACCAGCAGTTCATACTCTCACTCATCCAGATGTTGTGGGATCGGGGTGAAAACAACGGTTATGCCTGGAGCCTCGCGCCCGGGCGTGCCCTGCCGGGCACCAAACCCAACAAGCGGGTATTGCTCATTCCTGCGTTTGCCGATCACCAGGTGTACATGAACACCGCCGAGATCATGGCTCGCACAATCCAGGCCCCGCTGCAGTGCCCGGCTGTGGTGGGTGGGCCATCTGCCCAACGGGGTCCCGCAGTGCTCAAGCAGGTTCATCCGGCGGTGCGGGCGGAGCAGCAACAGTTCCCCTTGGTGTCCTTTGGCCGCCGTCATCCGGATGATCACCCCTATTTCGGGCTGCCTTGCATCCGGAAGTATCCGCACACCGGCAACGCGCTCACCGTGTGGGACAGTGGCCCACGCACCAATGCAGACGGCTCTGAAAATCCCAATGGCAGTGCGCCACCGCCCTTGGACAACCGCCCCATGGCCGATGGTTATGGAGCCGATTCCCATGGGCACCCGCGCAATGAGGAAAAGAACATGGACATGAAGTCGGCCTTCCTCACACGGGGCGGGGCATTGATTGACGTGTGCAACGGCATGCCATGCACCTCCCGTGGTTTCAATCCGGCGCTCAAGTGAGGAGGCTGAAGATGATCAAAATTCGATGCGTGAGCCCCGTGCTCTTTGCCCTGGCTTTGACGGCATGCATGGGTGACGACACTGTCTTTTTGCAGCCAGGCCGAACAGGTGGAAACGAGGTGGATCCGCCCGTGATTGTCGATCCCCCGCCACCACCGCCTCCGCCCGTGGTGGACGGCCCGCGTCTGGATGTGTCTCATTTTCGCGCGGCTTCGGCCAAGCGCCGCATCGACCCCACCCCCGCCCAATTGCAAGGGGTTCGGGTGGGCGATGCTCCGGTGGTCGGCAAGTTGCAGCAGTTCAATTTGGGCGGGTATGGCGGATTTGCATTCAATGGCCCGGAAGACATTGTGAATTTCGACATTGGTGGCCCACCCGCCAGCGGGCTTGGAGACGGCACCTTCGTTCGGGTGTTCATGGTGGAAGACAAGGCCCAACCAGCCAATCGCTTGGTGTTTGTGACCATCGACGCGATTGGCGCAGGCAATGTCATCCAGAACCGCCTCAAAGCGGTGGTGGCACAAGCCGCCAACACGCAACCCGACAATGTGCTCTTTGCGCAAACCCACACGCACTCGGGTGCAGACCTCCAGGGGTTGTGGGGTGGCGTGCCCAAAAGCTGGCTGGATTGCGCACAGGCTGACCCGGCACAGGCTTGCGACCCCAGCGTGCAGCCAGGGCTTTACCAATTGGCTGCACAGGCAACGCAGGAGGCTTTGGCCAATCTTGAACCAGCAGAATTGCGTTATGGGCAAACCATGCTGGAGGGTGAGGCCAGACTGAATAATTTCCGTCGTTGCGACCCTGAAGACATGCGCACCCCCGACCCACACATGACCTTGCTGCAGGCGCGTTCAAGCAACGGCAAGGTGCTCGGGGCGGTGCTGAACTATTCAGCGCATCCCACTGTGTTGGGCCTGAGCAATCGCCTGGTGCACACCGATTGGGTGGGGGGGGCTTTGCGCACGCTGGAAAGCAATTTCAAGTCGACCGTGCTGTACTACAACGGTGCAATTGCCGATTCGTCACCGCGTGCCCCGGGCGGGGAGGATCCCTATGAACGTGCCAATGCGCTGGGTGTCCAGGTTGCACAAGCCGCGCTTGCCGGCATGGCCAACCCAGTCGTGTTGAAAAATGGCATGCAGGTGCAGCATGCCAACGCCTTGCTGCCAGTGACCAATCCCCTGTTCATTGGTGCGGGCGGGCTGCGCAGTTTTAACGGGTACTACAACTTCACGCCGGCTGGGGAAACCCTGGCGCAAATCCCTGGATATGACAACCTGCCGCAAACCGCCTTGTATGCACAAACGGCGGTCAGTCGCATTCGTTTGGGGCAGGGCGACTCGCCAAAAAGCACACTGGAGATGGTGAGCATTCCAGGCGAAGGCTCGCGCGGCCTGGCAGACGCATTGCGCGCGCGTTCAAGCAGTCCCATGATGTTGCTGGGCCTGACCCACAATTCCCTGGGGTACATTTTGACTGAACAGGAGTTCGGCAGCGGTTTGTTTGAATGCCAATCGTTTTATGAAGAAACCGTGTCGCTGGGGCCTTTCACAACCCCAGCCCTGAACCAGCAGGCCTACAACGTGTTGTTTGCGCAGTGAAACGGATGCTTGATTTATAGAACAGCAGCCCCCATGATCAGCTTGCCCAATCAAGTTGTCATCGGAATGCACCATGTCCCTGTTTGAAACCACCGAGCTGCTGGTGTTTGTGAATGTGCTTTTGCAGCAGCTGGGTGCCCCGGTCCCTGCCGTGCCCACCCTGATTGTCTCCGCGGGTTTGTCGGGCACTTTGCCCGGCGTGCTGTTGCTCGGTGTGTTGGCCACCATGGCCTCACTCATCGCAGACTGGGCCTGGTACCTTGCAGGGCGGTTTTACGGGTACAAGGTGCTGGCTGGCCTTTGCCGCCTTTCACTCAATCCGGAATCCTGTGTCAGTCAAACCGAAAACAAGTTCCGCTTGTGGGGTCCGTGGTCTTTGGTGGTGGCCAAATTCATCCCAGGCTTTTCCACGGTGGCTCCACCGATTGCCGGTGCAGTTCGCATGCCTGTGTGGCAGTTTACGCTTGCTTCTGCGCTGGGGGCCTTTGTGTGGGCCATGGCTGCACTGATCACCGGTTGGCTGTTTCAGGACGAGGTGCAATGGGTGCTCCATGAAATGCGCAACAACCTGTTTTCTTTTCTGCTGTTGGGTGGGCTGTTGGTGGGGATCTGGCTGCTGTGGAAGCTGTCCCGCCGCTACGCCTTCCAAGCTCGCCTGCGTTTGCCCAAGCTGCCTGCTGAACAGGTGTTTGCTTTGGTTCAGCAGGGGGATTCGCGCCTTCGCCTGTTGGACCTCCGCCCATCGGTCATTCAAGAGGCCGAGCCCTTGTCAGGCTGGCTGCCTTCCACCCCTGAGAATGCCGTGCAACAGGCTGCTCAATGGCACAAGCACGATGTGATTGTCACCATGTGCGCCTGCCCTGATGATGTGACCGCCAACCACGTGGCGCACGCCTTGCAGGAAGCAGGGTTTTTAAACGCACGGGCATTGCAAGGCGGCTACAGTGCGTGGATCGCTTTGCCACGGCGAGGCAGATCCTGACTGCCTCGATCTTTTTGCTCTGCTTTTGCATCCAAATGCAATTTTTTTGTGTTGGCCTCGTGTAACTTTCTGTTGGGCTGAGGCGAACTGCTGGTCGGCCATGGATGCAGGCCTTGCATCCTGTTTTCAGCGTATTTGATGAGGTATTTGATGACGCGCATGCTTCGTTCCGTGATGTTTGCTTTGAGTTTTTCGTCGCTTGCACTGGTGGCACCGCACGCCGCCTCTCAGGAGGTTATCCAGTTTGGTGTTGGCCTGTATCAGCCCGACAAAGACAAAAACGACGCCACCTACACGCCCTTGGCCCAGTACCTCGAAAAAAAACTGGGCAAGCCTGTCAAGCTGCGCACCGTGAGCACTTGGGAGGGCTTGGCCAAATCCCTCGCAAACGGTGAAACCGACATTGCCCTGATGGGCCCTTGGGGGTATGTCCTGGCCAACAACGAAGCCCGGGCACAAGCGGTTGCCACGATCGAATACGAGGGCAAGCCAGAGTATTACGGCATCATGGTGACCAATCCCAAAAGTGGCATCAACAGCGTGGCCGACCTCAAAGGCAAAACGTTCGCCTTCGGAGACAAAGGGTCTACATCGGGTTATCTCATTCCTTTTCACCACTTTCAAAAGCAGGGCATCAACCCGGACACTTATTTTTCCAAGGTGATCAACACCAGTCACCAGGCCATTCAAACCCAGGTCACCCAGGGCGCCATTGATGCTGGCGCAGATTACAACCGCAACCGCGACGCCATGATTGCAGATGGCCTCATCAGGGCCGAAGACTCCAAGATCATCTGGACGTCAGACCCACTGCCCAACGACGCCTTCGCCGTGAGCGCCAAATTGTTTGAAGACAAGGTGTTTGTGGCCAAACTGCAAGAGGCTTTGGTCGGTATTGGTGCCGAGCTCAAGAAGCAACCCAATTTGCTGCCACCACGCTACACCGGCTTTGCCAAAAAGGACAACAGCTATTACAAGCCCATTCGTGATGCAGGCCTGGCCACGGGCCGCCTACAGCCGAAGTAAATTCCACATGCTCGCATCATGAATTGGTTGCAGTTCAAGCGCAGGCTGAAGGGCCGGCTCGGGTTTTCCGGGCTGGTTTTTTTCTATGTACTCATCGTGGCTGCCTGTGTGTATAGCCTGGCCATGGCGGGTGACTTAAGCGGTGGGCGCAACCCCTGGGCAAATTTTTTAAAAACCGCCACGGAGTTTGCACGGCCAAGTTTTCTGGATGTTTGGCTGGGCAATCCGGCCTACGAATACAAAAGTGACGACGGCACCGTATTGCGCGTAGAAAACCGCCAGGAAGTAGAAAGGCAGTGGCTCATCCAATTGGCCAATGCCACGTGGATTACATTCAAGATCGCCACCTTGGGTTCTTTGCTTGGTGCTTTGCTTGCCTTGCCATTCGGCGTGTTGAGTGCAAAAAACATCCGCGCGCCCAAACCGCTCGCGCTTTTGAGTCGTCTGGTGCTGGACACCTCACGATCCATTCACACCCTGGTGTTTGGCCTGGTGCTGGTTGGCATAGTCGGTCTGGGTCCCACAGCGGGCATTTTGGCAATTGCTTTTCACAGCCTTGGCACTTACGGCAAATTGTTTGCCGAGTCCATCGAGACACTAGACATGGCCGCCATCGAGGCGGTGCGTGGTGTGGGTGCCAGCCCCTCACAAACCTTTTTCTGGGCAGTGTGGCCCAGTGTGCTGCCTCAGTGGGTTAGCAGCCATTTGTACATTTGGGAATACAACATCCGCGACTCCACCATCCTGGGCATTATCGGGGCTGGTGGTTTGGGTTTGCTTATTTCTGAGTCGGTGTCCTTGTTTCAGTGGGGGCGACTGTCGTCCATTTTGCTGGTGGTGGTGTTGATGGTGTCGGTGTTTGACGCCTTGAGCCGCCGCATCCGGAGTGCTTTGCTGTGAGTGTTTCAAGCCCTTGTATCCAGATCGAACAGTTGCGTGTGGTGGCTGGCGCGCGCTGTATTCTGGAGGTGCCTCAATTGCAGATCGCGCATGGCGAGAAGGTGGCCATTTTGGGGCGCAATGGCGCAGGCAAATCAACGTTGTTGCGTTGTTTGAATGGTTTCGTCAAACCGGCGCAAGGAAAGGTGTTGGTCAACGGCCATGGGGTTTTTCCCCTTTGGCGAGAAAGAGAGCTGCGTGCGGTTCGTTCTGAAGTGGGGCAGGTGTTGCAGGGCTTGCACCTGGTGGGTCGCCTCACGGCCCTGGAAAATGTGTTGGTCGGTGGGCTTGCCCGCATGCCAACGCTCAGAAGTTGGGCCCGTCTGTTCACTCACCAGGAGGTGGAGCAAGCCAATGCTGCGCTTGACGCAGTGGGCATGGCTGCTTTGGCCGACAAACGAGCCGATCAGCTCTCGGGCGGAGAGCGCCAAAAAGTGGCCATTGCGCGCATGCTGATGCAACGGCCCCGCCTGGTTTTGGCCGATGAACCCACCGCCGCGCTGGACCCCACCGCGGCCGATGAAGTCTGCCAATTGCTTGTGCAGTCGACAGAACGTGCAACTTTGATTACGGTGGTGCACAATACCAACTTAGTACCGCTGTTAAGTCACAGGGTTTTGGGCTTAAAAGCGGGTTGCTTGGTGTTGGATTGCCCCAGCACCGCCCTCACCCAGCACCAGTTGGATGCGTTGTACGAGTGATTCATCATGCGCAGTATCAATCCAGGCCGGCAATGTCCCATCCGGTATCGCTACGGCCCCATCCGAATAGCAAATGCATCCGAAGCGCCTTGCAACGTGCTTTATGTGGTGGGTGGGTTGTACGGCAATCCTTTTGCACTGGAGGCCATTGAGCGCCTTGCTGCCCAGGAAAAAGACCGTGTGCGTCTTTGCTTCAACGGTGATTTCAACTGGTTCAACACAGAGCCGGTTTTGTTTGCACAAATCAATGAGCGGGTCCTTCGGCATGATTGCGTGCTCGGCAATGTGGAGGCCGAACTGGGGGAGCCCCTGGATGCACCAGATTGCGGATGTGCCTACCCGGAAGAGGTGGACCAAGGGGTTGTCGATCGCTCCAACCTTATTCACACCGCTTTGAAAGAAATTGCTCAAGCTCAACCTGAACTGCTGGAAGCCCTTTTGCAAAAGCCATTCTACGCACGCTACAAGGTTGGCAATGCCCGCGTGGGTGTGGTGCACGGGGATGCTGAGTCCCTGGCGGGCTGGCGGTTTGATCCCGAGCAACTGAGTGACGCTGGCGACGCGGCATGGCGCAGGGAGATGTTTGCCACTGCCCGTGTGGATGTGTTTGCCAGCAGCCACACATGCACCGCCGCCCTGCACAAGGAGCGGCTTTCTGATGGCACTTTCGGGATTGTGAGCAACAACGGTGCAGCAGGCATGCCCAGTGCACCCGGCAGCCTGGATGGTTTATTCACCCGAGTTGCACTGAAGCCCTCGCGCGACCAGTCGCTGGTGTACCAAAGCGAGACGCTTGGTGATGTGTGGGTGGAGCAGGTGCGTGTTCAAATTCCCCAGGCCGAATGGGAGCATCATTTTTTGCAGCAATGGCCGCAGGGCAGTGCCGCGTACACCTCTTATTTCAAGCGGATCAGCGAAGGCGTTTGAACAAGGCCTGCGAGTCGCGCCATGGGCGTGGGCATGCGTGGTGCATGCTTTGGCTTGTGGGTCAGTCTGCAAAAAGATTCCCCAGCCTGGCCACAGCCACGGCAGTGTCATCATTCACCGGGTGCCCACAATTGATCCTCAGGCAATGTTTGTACAAACCACTGGCTGAGAAAACATCGCCCGGCATGAACGCTGTTCTTTTGGCGATGGCCTTCTGGAAAAAGCCGCTTGTGTCGATGTGTTTGGGCAATTCAACCCACAACACAAAACCACCTTTGGGTTCCGACACCCGAGTGCCCTCGGGGAAGTGCTTTAAAACCAGCGTGCTCATGGCCCGCACCTGTGTCTCAAATTGTTGCCGCAAGCCGCGCAAGTGGCGCTCAAACGAGCCCTTTTCAAGATAATGCGCCAGCGCCATCTGTGTGATCGGGTTGGTCGAGCCACTCAGGATCCGCTTGCGCGCCAGCAGCTGCTGTGCATAGCGGCCCCCGGCCACATAACCAATCCGCAAGGCAGGGCTGAGGGATTTGGAAAATGAGCCACACATGATGACCCGGTCACTCTGCCGAAATGACTTGAGTTGCTTTGGGCGGAACCTTTCAAAGTACAAGTCTGCGTAAACATTGTCTTCTACAATCGGGAAGTCATACTGGTCGGCCAGGTCCAACAGCTTTTTGCGATTGGCATCGGGCATCACCGAGCCCATTGGGTTGCTGGCCGTGGGGCAGACAATGCAGGCGGAGATGCGGGTTTTTTTCAGGGCAATTTCCAGGGCTTCCAGCGACATTCCGCTGTCCGGGCTGCTGGGTATTTCCAATGCCCTCAAGCCCATCGATTCAATCAATTGCAAGAGCAGGTAATAACCTGGCGACTCCACCGCCACCACATCGTTGTGCCTGGCCACGGTGTGCAAGGCTAGGCTCAACGCCTCGGTGCAGCCATCGGTAACAAGCAGTTCGCCTTTGCGCAGGCGCATGCCCATCCACTCAAAGCGTTGCTGGAGTTGTTGAACCAGTTCCGCCTGGTTGGGTTCCACATGGCTGGCCTGCGCGAGCAGGTCGGGGCGCGTGCGGTTAACCGTGGCATAACTTCGCCGCAGGCTGGCAATGGGCAGCAGCGAAGTGGCTGGAAAGGCCACCCCCAGGGGCGCAACATCGGGACGCATGCAGTTCTTCAGCAAGGCGCTGATGTGGTCCGCCACGTCCAGATTGACCGGTGGGTCCAGCGCAATGGAGTCGGGGGCCTGTGTGCAGAGCGTGCCTTGTCGCTGTGTTGGCATTTGCACGTAATAGCCCGATTTGGGAACAGGCTGAACATATCCGCGGTCCTCCAGAAGGTGGAGTGCTTTTTGTACCGTGTCGATGGAGTAATGCCATTGCTCCGACAGCTTGCGGATGGATGGCAACTTGTACCCTGCCACAAACTGTTGGCTTTCTATCATGCCCTGAATGGTCAGTGCCAGTTGCTCATACTTGCGCGCCTCCAGAACCATGCTTCAAGCCTCACTGTCTTGTTTCAGCCGCCACACCATGAATACACCCGCCACCATCAGTGCTGCGGCCATGTACAGGGAGCCCCGGTAGGTGCCGGTTTTTTCTGCAATCACGCCTGCAATGGCTGGTGCAGCAATTTGTGACACGCCATAGCTCAGGGTCATGCGGGCCATGGCTTTGCTGGGGTTGTGTGGAAATCTGCGCCCGGCAATGCTCAGCGTGAGGTTTACAATGCCTGCAAAAGTGCCCCCAAACAGCACTGCGCTCGCCATATTGGCCCAATACCCATCCACCAGCGCGGCCATCAGGATTGACACAATCTGAACCACGTAGGCGGCCAGCAAAGCCTCAAACACGCCAGTTAACCGGGCCACCCTGTCCCAGATGAATGTGGATGGAATGGCGGCCAGGCCAACCACCACCCACACCCATGGACCCTGGCCTTTAAGCTCGGGCAGGGTTTCGGCGATGGCCACAATGAATGTGGCGCTGATCACGTAGCCAAAACCCGCACAAAAATAGGCACCCACCATGAGACGCATCCATTTTGCGCTGGGCGGTGGCACATCTTCCACTGTAGCTTCGGGGCTGCCTGCCTTGGCGGGCTTTGGCATCCACACCCACGCAGGTACAAAAAACACAACACCGAGGGCACCAAGCGTCCACCACTGTTGGTCCCATCGCAAATGGTCCACCATGGCCATCACCGCCAGGCCAGAGAGCACCAGGCCCATGCCCGCTCCGGCAAAATGCAGTCCCAATTCTGTTTTTAACCCTTGTCTGGCCAACCAGTTCATGATGAGGCCGGACGCAATCAGCATGCCTGCCGTGCTGGATACACCCGATACAAAACGCAGCACCACCCACGCCGTCACATCGGTGGTCAATCCCATGCCAACAGTGCTGAGCACCGCAACCATCAAACCAAGCCGGTACATCACGTATTTCATGTCCAGATTGGCCAGGGTTGAAGCCAACAAAGCACCTGTGATGTAACCCATGTAATTGACTGTGGCGAGCCAACCGCCATCAAACGCCGACAAGCCTGCCTGCTCCCGCATGATGGGCAACAGCGGTGTGTAAGAAAATCGGGCCAGTCCAACGGTCAGAATGAGTGAAGAAATGCCCGCTGCAATGGCTTGCCAGCGTTGTAGGTTCATGTAACACCCGCACAGATTGATGATGAATGAAGCAGTACAGTAGACCATTAAATCAAACTGTACTGCTAATTATTTAATTATCCTGAATCTGTACTGGCAATGCAAAAATTTCTACAGTGTATGCATCTGGTTTTGCATTGTTTGAAAGGAAAAGCATCATGCAGCATTGGTATGCCCTGGCCATGTTTTCTGTGCTGTCCACCATCACACCTGGCCCCAACAATTTGATGATCATGACCTCAAGCATGAACTTCGGCATTCGCAAAAGCCTGCCCCATTTTTTGGGCATTACCACAGGGTTTCCCTTGATGGTGGTGGCCATGGGCCTGGGGCTCAACAGCCTGTTTGCCCTTGTGCCCGGCTTTCAGGCGCTGCTGTTGATCTTCAGTGCCGGCATGATGGTTCACCTGGCGTGGCGAACCGCCACCTTCACGCCTGCGCCATTGGGCACCACCGCCAAAACCCGTCCTTTGCGGTACATTGAGGCGGTGTTGTTTCAATGGGTCAATCCAAAGGCATGGTTCATGGCCACAGGCGCCGTGGCGCTGTTTCCAGCCAATGGGTCGTCGTTGTGGGTTTACACAGGTGGCATGGCGCTGCTCATGTGCGCGGTTGGCCTGGTGTGCGTGGGTGTGTGGATGCTCATGGGCATGCAGTTGCGGGCCATCATCAACACCCCGGCACGTCTGCGTACTTTCAATGGTTCAATGGCCGTGGGGCTGCTGGCTTTTTTTGCTTACAGCGTCTTTGTCTCGCTTTAAAACTGATTCAACAAAGTACAACACGCCACTGGTCCCTTTGGCTTTGTTGAAGTACTGGATGCGATTGCCAGAGGCACGAGCCAGATCTTCGCCCACAGGCTGATCACTGCTGAAGCACACCACGATGCTGTTTCTGGGCAAACCAAGCAAAAACTCAGCCGTGTCTGCCGGGCTGGAGTCTGGCAGGCTCAGGTCGGAGATGAGCACATCATAGCCACCCGCATGGGCCGCAAAGTGGGCCAGGCTGGGGGAGACAAATGTGCGCAGAAATGGAAATCTAGCCACCAAACGGTCAACCAGCATGTCTGCCTGCAAGGGGTCATCTTCAATGATGTGAATGGCTGTCATCCAAGCATGGTATGCCTCAAATTTATGCAGGCACATACCCAAATTAAAGGACATGTTGCTGGCAAACAGGGTGTAACTTTTGTGGTGATCCCGCACGCGTGAACTGTTAAAGCTCAGCGGCTGCGTCCGTAGGTGTCGTGGGAGGCCACCCATTCGTCCGACAAGATGGCCGACAGCAAGGAAACATC
>DASUEC010000029.1:0-6417 GCA_036275255.1 Limnobacter sp.
TCACCATGCCCACCTCGAAATGAATTGATTCGCGTAGACTAAACCGCACAGCGACTACCCTGCGCGAACATCCCTGAACACCGAACTCAAAGCCGGCGCCCTGGTGGCCATCGGCGGACTGGCACAGGCGGTGGTGTATGGCCTGCTGGCCTTTGCCCCGCTGGGCCAGGCCGGCATGGCCTATGGCGTCTACGCGGGTTTGGCCAGCGCACTGGCCGGCGGCGCAATCGGTTGCATGCTCGGGCGTGCCCCGGTTCAGTTTGGCGGCCCGCGCTCATCCACCGCACTGATAGTCGCGGGTTCCCTGGTCGGCTTCATGCAGACCACCCAACACATGCCACACCTCTTGGCGCTCGTGGCCCTGGAGGTTGCGCTGGCGGGTTTGCTGGTGGCGCTGGCCCAACGGCAGGGCCTGGGCAAGCTCATGCAATACCTGCCAGCGCCGGTGCTGATTGGCCTGAACACCACCCTGGGCGTATTCTCGGCCTACAAACTGCTGCCCGCCATGCTGGGCTTTGCGGTGTACACCTCGGTGTGGCAAACCCCCCAGCAGGTGGCCTCTTTTTCGGGCACGGCCCTGCTGCTTTCCCTCACCACACTCTTGACCCTGGTGTACTACAGAGCAGTTCGCCCAAGCCCATACGGCCTGCTGGCCGGTTTGCTCGTGGGCATGGCCACTCACCTTCTGATCCTGTGGGCCTGGCCGGGGCCAGGGCCAGCGGCGCTGGGCACACAAGCCCACGCTCCCTGGGCCTTGTTGCTGGGCCAGCATCCCATGGCCACATTCACCTCCCTGTTTGAGCTGCTGCACCAGCACCCCACCCTGTTGGTGCAATTGCTCGCCGGCGGTGCCGTGATAGCGCTGCTCATCACGCTAGAAAGCATGCAATCCATGCTGCAAGTGGATCAGACCCTCAACACCCGGCACGACACACGGCGAGAACTCAACACCCTCGCGTGGGCCAATCTGGCCTGTGGCCTGCTGGTGGCCTTGCCCAGCGCCAACTATTTTTCACGCAGCAATGCCGGCCTGGGGGTGGGCTCATGCAAGCGCCAAAGCGAAGCCTGGTACACCCTGTGCCTGGCCGCCTTGCTGCTGTTGGCCTGGCCGTGGCTGGCGCAGGCACCCCTGCCCCTGCTCGCCACCCTGGTGGCGGTCAGCTCTTTGTTTCTCATTCAGGGCAGCACCCTTCGCCTGGTGGCCCGCAGCCTGTGGCCGCGCACCCGCAAGCGTCTCAGCGACACCGAGCGTTACACCGTGGTGGTGGTGATGGGCATGCTGGTGGTCACTGCCTTGTCCAACCTGCTGCTGGGCACGCTGGTGGGCGTGCTGTTTGCTGCAGCCTACTTTTTGCGCCAGCAATCCGACACCGGCCTGCAAAGCATAGAAATCCAACCCAGCGCACGCTCACGCACCATGCGCCCGCGCGCGCACCGTGCATGCATTGATGAAGCCTTTGCGCACTTGCATTGGGTGCGCTTCGAGGGCAACCTGTTCTTTGGCAACGCCCCCGCTGTTTGCATACGTTTGCAAGATGACCTGCGCACAGCCCAACTGGCTCTGCTCGATTTTTCCAAACTGCGTTACCTGGACGACACAGCCGTCGGCGGATTGCAGCGCACCCTTCGCCAGGCGCAGCAACAAGGGCTTTTCTGTATGGCAGTGATGCCACCCAGCCATGGCAGCACCGCCGCCAGCGCGCAACCCCTGCTGGAACCCCTCCTCAACACACTGCAGCTAAGCTGGCACCCCCATGTGGACGACGCCTTCCATGCCCTGGAGAACCACGTGCTGCTCCGCAGCGGCCAAACCCTCGCAACGCCTGAACCCCCCAACAAAGTGCAGACGCTTGAGGCCAGCCACCTCTGCGACCAATTGGCAGCACATCACATGCTGCAACTTGGCCAAGCCTGGATCCCAATTGAATTGCGTGCCGGGCAAGTGCTGTTTCGCGAAGGGGATGCAGCCTGCGGCCTGTACGTGCTGGAGTCTGGCCAACTGAGCGCGTGGCAGCAACTGGGGCAAAGCAGCGAGAGGCTGATGCGCTTTTGCCCTGGCAGCCTGATCGGTGAGATGGCCCTCATTGACCAAAAGCCCCGCTCAGCCACCCTGGTGGCCGAGCAGGCAAGCACGGTGCTGCATCTGCCTCTGGCCCAATGGGAGGGCCTGCAACGGCAGCACCCCGAAATTGCCCATGTGTTGCTGGGCAACCTGGCCAAAGAGCTGGCGCTGCGCATCCGGCTGGCCAACCAGCACATGGCCCTTTTGCAGTAAAACCCCTCAAATATAGAGGGATTCCTCGTTGTATTGAGCGCATCGTTTGCCGTATTTTCTCGGGTGTGCACACACCTGTTGATCTGGCATGAACAAAACCGAGTTCCAAAAACGCTACGGCAACACCATCCGAAAACCAAAACTCTCCCTGCTGCTGGGCGAAGCGCGCGCACCACTTGAGGTGGCAAAGCTGGCCGCGGGCTGGCGCTTTTTGCCTCGCAAAGATGTTGGCCAGGGCCAAACCGTGCTGCTCTTGCCAGGCTTTGGCGCCAACAGCAAAAGCATGGGTCTGATCAAACGTTACCTGGATTCACTGGGTTACCGCGCCATGCACTGGAGCGCGGGCTTTAACCATGGCGATGTGGGCAAGCTGCTTCCGCAGGTGATCGCTGACATCAAGATGTACAGCGACCAAACCCAATCCCCGGTGAAACTGTTGGGTTGGAGCCTGGGGGGTTACCTGGCCCGTGAAGCCGCGCGAGAAGTGCAGCAAAACGTAAGCCGCATTGTTACCATCGGCAGCCCCGTGGTGGGCGGCCCAAAATACACCGCACTGAAAGCGCTCTATGACGTGCGTGGCACCGACATTGACTCCATCGAGAACAGCACCCTCAAACGCTTTGAACAACCCATTGTGTGCCCCATTGTTGCGCTGTACAGCAAGAAGGATTCGATCGTAAGCTGGCAGGCCTGCATCGACCGCTTCAGCCCCAATGTTGAACACATTGAAATTGAAGCACCTCACCTGGCCATGGGCGTGAGCAAAGAGGTCATGAACCTGCTGCCCTATGCCCTGGGCACCCCGGTGAAATAAATCACCCGGAGTCCTGCGCAAGCACAAGCGCGGGGTTCGGGTATCTTGCAAAAAAGCGGTCAAACCGCGTTGTGCTCCGGGCTTTTACCGACTTGCATCTTTTGGTCACCAGCGTAGACTGAATTTTCAAGTGGACGGTGCCCGCACTGCCACACCACAAGGCAACAAACCCTTGTGCCTGTACCCCTTGCATGCAAGGCCGTCCTGCACGCCAAGCCCCGGCAACCCAGCCAGGCGGCTTGCTCACAATGCTTGCAAAAGGGTGCACCATGATTCGACAACACTACCAACCCCTCGAACACATCAACGCTGCGGCCACCGAATCCATCACCGTGGCCGACCCTTCGCGCCCGGCCAAACTGCTGATCGACTCGCCAGCCTTTGATGCAATGACCGACTTGCGGCGTGTTCACCCTGTCAGCATCACCGGCAACGAAACGCTGGAGCAAGCGCGAACCACCATGATTGTCTGCAGCGTCAAGCTGCTGTTTGTGCGCAACCCCGCAGGGCATTTGCAAGGCCTCATCACCGCCAATGACCTGGCAGGGGAGCGCGCCATCAAACAGGCTCACGCCAGCAACCGCAACGTGCCCGAGCTGACCGTCAATGATGTGATGGTCAAATTGCCCGACCTTGAGTTTCTTGAATTTGGTGCCGTCTCCCGTGCCGAGGTGGGGCACATTGTGGCCACCCTGAAAGCCCACAACCGACAACATGCCTTGGTGGTGGACACCCGCACCCAGCAAATGCGCGTGGTGGGCCTGTTCTCATCCACACAAATTGCAAGGCAAATGGGCATTCCGGTGCTCGACCCGGTGAAAGCAATCACCTTTGCCGAAATTGAAGCCGCTGTCGCTGCTGCTTGAACCCGTGGACCGGTCCGCCTAAGTCCTTTTGCTGCGGCCAGCCTGGGGCAGCAAGGCGGCCAGCAAAGGGTGCTTCTGGCCACGGGCGTTCCACACCCCATGGATGTCTTCAAACAAGTCTTCGCTGCTGCCCAACAGCCGCAAACCACTGAGCGTGCCTTGGCCGCCCGCACCCAGGCGGCTCACAGGAAACACCCCCATGCCCCGTGCAGCAAACACCGACATGAGGGCACTGTCCTCAAACTCACCCACCACATGTGCACGCACGCCATGCTGGTCCAACCAGTGATTGATGGCCACACGCAGGCGGGAATGGCCCGTGGGCAACAGCACGGGCAGCTCGGCAAGGCTGGCAGGGAATTCCTGCACCGCCTTTCTTTTCACCCATTGCGCCGGGCCAAACCAGTCCACTGGCGCGCGGTGCAAAATGCAGCTTTGCACTTTCAAATTGGGATTGCTCGCAGGGGGCTCGCCGGCCAGCACCACATCCAGGTGATGAAGCGCCAACTCCGCCAGCAACTGCTCTGGCTCCCCCTCATGGCAGGTCAGATGCAGGTGGGGGGTGTTCAACACACCCTGCAACAGCGCATGGGCCGCCAGTTTCGAGATGCCATCACACAAACCCACCCGGAACTGCACGCGAGGTTTGCTGCCCACCGCACGCACACGCTCAGGCAAAGCCTGGCCAATCCGAAAAATCTCGTCCGCCTGTACAAACGCCTCCCGGCCTGCCTCGGTCAACTCCACCCCCCGGCCAGCGGGTTTGAACAGTTGCATCCCCATCCACTGCTCCAGCTCCCTCACCTGCACACTCACCGTTTGTATGGCCATGTTCAGACGCTCTGCGGCCCGCGCAAAGCCGCCTTCCTGCGCCACCATCCAAAAATAATACAAATGCCTGTAGTTCATCGCCCATCCTTTAACTTCGTAAAATACGAAGTAATACTTCAATATATCCCTATTTTTTAGAACCAACAATTCAGACACCATGGCCGGGTTTTCATTTCTGTTGTTCTGGAGCGTTTTATGGATGCATTGCTGGCCTTTATGCAGGCCGATTTTTTGGGCACCGCCACCTGGATATGGTTTTTATTCATTGGGATTGTGATCTCACTGCTCGCCTTTGACCTGGGCGTGCTGCACAAGGGCGATCACGAAATTGGCGTGCGCGAGAGCCTTTTTCTGTCTGCTGGCTACATCACTGCCGCCTGTATTTTTGGTGCCTGGGTTTGGTGGTACCTGGGGGCCGAAAGTGGCATGAACTACTTCACCGGCTTTGCGATTGAAAAATCCTTGTCCATGGACAACGTGTTTGTCATCGCCCTCATCTTCACCTACTTTGCCATTCCCCGCCAATACCAGCACCGCGTGCTGTTCTGGGGCATTTTGGGCGTGATTGTGCTGCGCGCCATCATGATTGGCCTGGGTGCTGCCTTGGTGAAAGAATTCAGCTGGGTGCTTTATCTGTTCGGAGCATTCCTGGTGATCACCGGCATCAAAATGTGGTTCATTGCCGACCACGACCCCGACATCGAAAAGAACCCCATCCTGAAGTTTTTGCGCAAACACCTGCGTGTCACCGATGGCCTGCGCGGCAATGCATTCCTGGTGCACGAGACCGACCCCAAAACCGGCAAGGTGGTTCGTTTTGCCACCCCACTGTTGTTGGCCCTCATTCTGATTGAGTTTGTGGACCTTATTTTTGCGGTGGACTCGGTGCCGGCCATTTTTGCCATCACCACCGACCCCTTCATTGTGTACACCAGCAACATCTTCGCCATTTTGGGATTGCGTGCCTTGTACTTTGCGCTGGCCGCCATGATCCATCGCTTCAAGTACCTCAAGTACGCGCTGGCTCTGGTGCTCGTGTTCATCGGCAGCAAGATCTTCCTGGTCAACTTCATCGGCAAGTTCCCGCCCGCCCTGTCACTGGGTGTCACCCTGGGGCTGATTGCCGGTGGTGTGTTGTACTCGCTGTGGAAGACACGCACAGAGAACGGTGAGCAGCCAGCCCACTGACATTGGGCACTGCCAACGGGTTGACGCACAGCCCGTTGGCAGTTTTTATTGGCTTGCCTTGCGCTTTTGCGATTGCTGAAAACGCTCGTACGCCTCCACATGCCGATTGAATACCCGTAGATTCAACCTTCGGATTGGCCCAGGAAGAATACTTAACATTACAATCCCAATCAAAGCCCAGGCCAAAACAAAAGGCAGCAACGGTCGTTGCTTCTGTTTGTCCTCAAAAGAGTGATCTGACGGGTATACATTCACTGTCAGTAATTCAATCGGTTCAACCTTGTTTAGATCATGTTGCTTGAACTGCGCGTGCGTATCGACGAACGCCCACACATAGCTGACAATCGCGATCGTCAGGCCATACCATGCATTAAAAAAAAGTGATCCGTTCCTTGTTAGCGTCTCAGCATGCATCAACCAACCCAGCATTTCCGGGAATGCAG
>DASUEC010000030.1:0-33366 GCA_036275255.1 Limnobacter sp.
GCAGCAATGCCTTTGCCCAGAGACGAGACAACCCCGCCTGTAACGAATACGTATTTGGTCATGGTGCCAAGCGGCGCAAAGCGCGCAGTTGGAAACGGGAATTATAACCCGAGCGCGCTTGGCCCATGCCAAAGAACATCATCAAAACAGCAGTTGGCACCCTGTTTTTTCTTGAAGCTCTTCAGTGCTCACGCCTGGCGCCACTTCCAGCACTTTCAGCCCCCCTGGCGTCACATCCATCACCGCCAAGTCCGTGATGATGCGATTCACAACGGCCTTGCCCGTGAGCGGCAGATTGCAATCCTTGAGGATTTTCAGATCGGTGGTGCCATCTTTCTTTTTCGCCACATGTTCCATGAGCACGACCACACGAGACACACCCGCGACCAGATCCATGGCACCGCCCATCCCCTTGACCAATTTGCCAGGAATCATCCAGTTGGCGAGATCACCTTTCTCGCTCACCTGCATCGCCCCCAAAATCGCGAGGTTGATGTGCCCGCCACGAATCATGGCAAACGATTCTGAGCTGGAAAAGAACGCCGAACCAGGCAGCGTGGTTACGGTCTGCTTTCCTGCGTTAATCAGGTCAGCATCCACCTGGTCTTCGTCCGGAAAGGGCCCGATGCCCAACAGCCCGTTCTCGCTTTGAAGCATGACGCTCATGCCTTGCGGAATGTGATTGCTCACGAGCGTGGGCAGGCCAATGCCCAGATTCACATAAAAACCATCTTGCAATTCATTGGCAGCGCGCGCTGCCATTTCGTCTCTTGTCCATGCCATGGTGTGGTGCTCCAAATCAGGCTGAAGTGCTGGTGGTACGCTTCTCAATCCGCTTTTCAGGATTGGCGTTCAACACCAAACGTTGTACATAAATACCTGGGGTGTGAATGAAATTCGGATCAAGCGCCCCCACTTCAACCACTTCTTCCACCTCAGCCACAGTGAACTTGGAAGCCGCTGCGCATTCTGGATTGAAGTTGCGCGCCGTGAGGCGATAAATCAGATTGCCCGATTTGTCTGCTTTCCAGGCCTTGACCAGAGAAATATCCGCAGTCAGGCTGTGCTCAAGCACGTAGTTTTCACCGTTGATCACCCGGGTTTCCTTGCCCTCGGCAATCTGGGTGCCAAATCCGGTTTTGGTAAAAAACGCCGGAATGCCTGCACCACCAGCCCTCAATTTCTCGGCCAATGTGCCCTGTGGCGTGAACTCAAGCTCCAGTTCACCACTGAGATACTGACGCTCAAACTCCTTGTTCTCACCAACATACGACGAGATCATTTTTCGAACCTGACGGGTCTCCAGCAGACGCCCCAAACCAAAGCCATCCACACCCGCATTGTTCGAAATAACAGTGAGGTTCCTGGCCCCCGAGGCACACACCGCGTCAATCAAAGCCTCGGGAATACCGCATAGCCCGAATCCGCCCACGGCCAATGTCATGCCGTCTTTGATTTTGTCGGCCAACGCCTCCGTGGCGCTTCCAACGAGTTTGTTCATCCCCATGTCATGGTCCCTTTTGCTTGAAAATTTGTGGCCATAGTGTACCGTTTGAAAGCACACGCACTTTCTGCTGCAATGCACAAAAAGCAAGTTTGTCAGACTAGAGATCAAAGTCAACTATTTTTTCCCGTTATGCAATAAGCTTTCGGCTTAAAATCCAAGCTGTGCCTAGGTTGCACAACATATTGCGAACATTGAAGGAGACGCACGCAATGTCGGCTGTTGAAAGAGACATGATGGAATATGATGTGGTGGTGGTGGGAGGCGGCCCGGCTGGCTTGTCCACAGCCATCCGCCTGAAGCAACTGGCCACAGAAAGGGGCCAGGAAATCAATGTGTGCGTGCTTGAAAAAGGCTCTGAAGTGGGCGCTCACATTTTGTCGGGCGCAGTCATGGACCCCCGTGCAATCACCGAGCTCTTTCCGGACTGGAAAGAGCGCGGCGCTCCGCTGCACACCGAAGTCACCGAAGACCAATTTCTTTTCCTCACCGAAAAGTCGGCCAAAAAAGTGCCCAACGCCCTGCTGCCTGAGTGCTTCCAGAACCACGGCAACTACGTCATCAGCCTTGCCAATGTGGTGCGCTGGCTCGGTGAGCAGGCCGAGGCGCTGGGTGTTGAGGTGTTTCCCGGCTTTGCCGGCGCCGAGGTTCTCTACGACGAGAAAGGCGCAGTCAAGGGCGTTCAAACCGGGGACATGGGCATCGGCAAAGATGGTGAAGCAACCCACGCCTACCAGCCTGGCATGGAGTTGCATGCCAAATACACGGTCTTTGCCGAGGGCGTGCGCGGTCACCTGGGCAAGCGCGTGATCGAAAAATTCAACCTGAATGAAGGTCGCGACCCTCAGGTGTATGGCATTGGCCTGAAGGAACTTTGGGAAATTGACCCGGCCAAGCACAAGCCTGGCTTGGTTATCCACTCAGGCGGATGGCCGCTTGATTCCAGCACATACGGCGGTTCGTTTCTGTATCACCTTGAAAACAACCAGGTTGCCGTGGGTTTTGTGGTTGGTCTTGCCTACGAAAACCCTTACCTGTCTCCGTTTGAAGAGTTTCAGCGTTACAAAACACACCCTGAAATCCGCAAATATTTTGAAGGTGGCAAACGGATTGCTTACGGCGCACGCGCCATTGCCGCAGGAGGCTTGATGAGCCTCCCCAAACTGGTCTTTCCCGGTGGTGCGCTGGTGGGCTGCGATGCCGGTTTCCTCAACGCTTCACGCATCAAAGGCAGCCATGCAGCCATCAAAAGCGGCATGTTGTGCGCGCAGGCAATCGCCGATGCGTTGGCCCAAGACCGCGCAGGGGACGAACTTGAAGCCTACCCCAAGGCGTTCCACGACTCATGGCTGTTTGACGAGCTCTATCGGGCACGCAATTTCAAACAGTGGATGAGCAAAGGTCTTTACACCGGCACCATGATGGTGGGCATTGAGCAAAAGCTTTTCAAAGGCAAGGTGCCCTGGACCCTGCATCACAAGCATGCAGACCACGAGTGCCTGCGGCCAGCATCTGAATTTGAACCCATCAACTACCCAAAGCCAGACGGCAAAATCACATTCGACCGCCTGAGCTCGGTGTTTATCTCGAACACCAACCATGAAGAAAATCAGCCAGCGCACCTCACACTCAAAGACCCGGGCGTGCCCGTGTCAGTCAATTTGAGCAAATACGCTGGCCCAGAGCAACGTTACTGCCCGGCAGGCGTGTACGAGTACGTCAAAAAGGACGACGGCTTGGACCAATTGCAGATCAATGCGCAAAACTGCGTTCACTGCAAAACCTGTGACATCAAGGACCCCACGCAAAACATTGTCTGGATAACACCGGAAGGTGGTGGTGGTCCCAACTACCCCAACATGTAACGCACCAAGCACCGCCGGCCAGTCCGGCGGTTTTTGTTTATGGCGACAGGTCAGCGGATGCCAGAATGCCCGCAACGGCCACACGCCCCTGCAGAGACCAACACACTGGTATCACCCCAACGCCCTGCGTGAGTGACCCGAATGATTTGTTGAGCAATCACCAAGCTGTGACTACAGTCATTTTGCTTTCTTCTCAACAAACCAACATGCGCCTACCACCCGACTACTACTATGGATCCATTGGATCCAAAACGCCTGCCTTTTTTGGCACCACACGAGAAACGGTTGAAATCAAACACCGCAACAACCATGGTCTTCAGTTGGTCAACGGCTCAAGCTTCTACAGGTGCATTTACTGCCAGCATGATCCTAGATTGCAAACCTTGATGCCACAACGCGGTCTGCATCCACGGGAGCTCATGCAGATTGACCACATTGTTCCTTTTTCAGTCATTCAGGGCAATATCACAGCCTATTACACGCAAGAGGACTATCTCCAACTTGCACGACATGGCTTTTTGCCGAACCCTGACGTTGGGAAATCTGCCGGCTGGAACAACAAGGACCTTCTGCAACTCACCCTGCTCTACAACGACATTGACAATCTTCACCTCACTTGCACCGCCCACAATCAGGAAAAGGGAAACACCCTGCACTACCTGAATCTCTCGCCCGCTTACCTTCGACAAACCGTTTACCCCAACCCTTGAACAGGAGTGCCTCATGGCCACCATACGAGATTTGATCAAAGACAACGACGATGTGAACAATCTGGCAGCAGACGCCAGAAAACACCTCGACGCCCTCATGGCATTGGCAGAAACCAAAGGAGAATTGTTCAGGGAAAGAATCACCACGAGCATCATGAACGCAGGTGTGGGGTCTGACAAAACCATTCCGATCACACAGATCCTGGATTCATCGATGGAGGTTCGAGCCTACAGAAAACAAAGCGCAGACAAGCTCAAAGACACCATCAAATCCTCGGTCGGCAGCTTCGTTGCCGGTGGAAAGGAAAACATCGTCAACGGAGTAACGGGCCTGCTGAGCACTGCCATTGATGCTCTGTTCGGCAGTTCCGAGGCGGGGGGCGTTGAGTTCCAAAAATACTATGTGCTCACCGAAGGGCTATCAATCATTCGGCTGGATGTGTGGGGGTGGGCCCAAAAAATTGAAGCCACCTCGCTGACTTCGATTGCAGAACAAATTTCAGTGTTCACCTATTTCAAGTCGGCTGTGGATGTTCGGCATCTGGATTTCAATGCGTTTTTGTCGCTTTACCAGAATGTGATGCTTCACGAAGATGCTGCGATGAGCAGCAAAGACATTGAAAAAGAGCTCGATGAGGTGGGCGAAGTGTTTGACCTGTTCAAAAAACACGAGATCGCAGGCATTTCATGAGGCTTTGTGTGGATTGAAACTCGCCGGGGCACCGCCCGAATGTGATTTGGCTTACCCCCCGGCAGAAACTGACCTCGCCTGCTTCGCGCCCTGCCGTATCAAAAACAGAATGGGAACAAGCGCAACCATCACAATCGTCAATGCAGGCACCGCCGCTTCAGCGAGCCGTTCATCCGACGCAAATTGATACGAGACCACAGCCAAGGTGTCAAAGTCAAAAGGCCGCAACACCAATGTCGCTGGCAACTCTTTGATCACATCCACCAAAACAAGCAAGATGCCGGTGGCGATGGAGCCCCTCAATACAGGGAGATGGACTTGCCAAAGCACCTGACGAGGCGTGCGCCCAAGCACCCGTGCCGATTCATCAATGTGGCGGGTAATCTGTTGCAGGCCAGAGTCCACCGACTGAAGCGCGGCCGAAGTAAAACGCACGTTGTAGGCGTACACAAGCGCCATCACACTTCCCGTCAAGGCGGGCAACTGCCAGCCCCAATCGTAAGTGAAACGATCAAATGCCGCCAAAGGCAACAGAATGGCAATGGCAAGAATGGCACCCGGCACACCATAGCCCAGCGACACCAAGCGATAAACACCTGCAACCCACCACACATTGGTTTGCCGTTTTACATAAGCCAGAAAAATGGCCAGCACGACAGCCACCACCGCGGCCATGCCACCCAGCAGGGCCGAGTGATAAGCCCATCGAACACCACGGCTCCAATCGATCGACGTGTCAAGATCAACCACCAGCGCCAGCAAAAACCCAACTGGCAACACAAAACCCAACACAAAGGGCAAAGTGGACAACAAACAAACCACAACAGCCTGAAAACCTTTTAATCGACTGCGGGCGATGACCTGGCCTCGCCCTTGTTGGGTATAAAACTGGGCTCGACCGCGTGCCCGAGACTCGGCTGCGATCAGCCCAAGCATCACAATCAGCAGCATCACTGCCAACAATGCAGCGCTTTGCCGATCACCCATGTTCAACCAGGTGCTAAAAATTGCCGTCGTGAAAGTGCGCACACCGAAATAGGACAAAGCGCCAAACTCTGACAAGGTTTCCATCAATACCAGAGCCAGGCCAGCAACCCATGCAGGGCGGGCCACAGGTAGCCCAACACGCAGAAACGCGCTGGTCGCACCGTGGCCGAGGGAACGCGCCGCGTCGAGCATGGATGGGCTGCGACCCAGAAACGCTGTGCGTGCCATGATGTACACATATGGATAGAGCACAAAACTGAGCACAAGCACAGCCCCTGGCAAAGAGCGAATCTCTGGCAAGCGAAAGTCTGGACCAAGCAATTCACGCAAGTTGGAAGCAAACCAACCCGAATACTGCAAGGCATCGGTGTAAGCGTAGGCAATCACATACGAGGGCATCGCCAAGGGCAACAGCAGTAACCACTCCAGCCATTTTCGCCCCGGAAACTCATGGGCAGACACCCACCACGCCGGGAGCACACCCATGGAACTGGTCAGAAATACAACCCCAACGCACAGGTAGACGGTTTGACCAAGCAGATCGGGTAAAACGGTGCTGGCCAAGTGGGCAAGCACCGCGGGTGCATACAACAAGCTCTCACCCGCCATGCCAAGCAGATACACAAACGGCAGCAACAACAGCAAGGCCAGCACGAGCACAGAAACCCTGCTTCTGAATCCCAAATTAAACAAACAGACCGCCCAACATGGCAAAATAAGATTGATAACGATTTTACTTTAAGTTCGTGGTAAAGACTCCTCATCAGAGACACACGCGGCAACCTTGCAGGTCTGGATCAGCATGAGCAACAAACACAGCGTCCTCGCTGTAAATCAATTGAGCATCGCTTACGCGGGCAGTGCGCTGCCAGCTGTTCGACGGGTCAGCTTTGAGCTGGCGCGCGGGGAAATTGCCTGCCTGCTAGGCCCATCAGGTTGCGGCAAAACCACGCTGCTTCGAGCCATTGCAGGCTTTTTGATGCCCGTTGAAGGTGAAATTGCTTTAAACGGCGAGGTCGCCAGCCGAGCTGGCAAAGTCAAAAACCCGGAATTGCGCAATGTGGGCGTTGTTTTTCAGGATTACGCCCTGTTTCCACACCTGAACGTGCGAAAAAACATCGAGTTTGGCTTGCACAAGGCAAACGACGCCGACAAACGCAAGCGCAGTGCGGAATTGCTCGCACTGATCGGCCTTGAGGCACTGGCCGACCGTTACCCGCATGAACTCTCCGGTGGGCAGCAACAGCGTGTGGCACTGGCACGCGCACTGGCCCCAAAACCTACACTTATCTTGCTGGACGAACCGTTCTCCAACCTTGACACCGAACTCAAGGAGCGCCTCACGTTTGAGGTCCGCGAAATTCTGAAAGCCGAGAACATGAGCGCTATCTTGGTGACCCATGATCAGCACGAGGCTTTCAGCATGGCGGACCGAATCGGAGTGATGCATGCAGGTGAGTTGCAACAATGGGGCTCTTCATACAGCTTGTACCACCAGCCAAATTCCAGGATGGTGGCCGATTTTATCGGGCAGGGTGTGTTTTTACCTGGTAAGCGAACTGATCACGGCTTACAAATTGAATTGGCCCATTTGCGCGTGGCACAGGAAGAGCTGCCTCAAAGTGATGAGTTTGACGTGTTGATCCGGCCCGATGACATTGTGCACGACGATGCCAGCCCAATGCAGGCCAAGGTCATTCGAAAATCTTTTAGAGGGGCTGACTTTTTATACACCCTTCAACTGGACAGCGGTGCCCAGGTTCTTGCTCTGGTTCCAAGCCATCACAACCACGCAATCGGTGAGCCAATTGGCATCAAGCTTGAACTCGATCACATCATCACATTTGAGCGTCAAACTTCAGCCCAAACCGTGATCTCCGTGACCACCTGAGGGATTATGACTTGTCTCGGCGCTGTCAATGCCGGTTGCAGAGGAACTGATTGAGGAGGCCCCAGCCGATGCAAACAATTCAGACGCCTCCTGAACACTGCTTGGATTCGAAAAATCCAGTGTCAGAGGGAATGACTCTGGCGAGGTGAACAAACCATCCAAGGTCGCATCCAGCGTCGTGTTGTGATCAAAACCAGCCAAATGCGGCTGGGCAAACAAAGACGAATCCACCTGCACGGAGGTTAACAAATCCTCAAGACCGTTGCCCTGAAGTTGCAAGATTGCAGCCTCGATGTCCAGCGACAAATCACCGTAGTGCTCTTGGGTGAAAGAATTAAAATTCAGCAAATTGGCTTGAATTTGTGCAATAAGTGCATTGAGCTCTGGCAAAGACAGCTCGCCAAGAAGGGCCTGCTGCAAACCAGGAAGCTGATCCAGCAAGTCTGCGCCCAACCGTTGAATTTCGATTTGATTGTCCATACCCTCTACCATACCAGCAAGGTCAGGATTTGCAAGCAGGGAAGGATCAACGTGGGCCAGGCTGACGTCGCCAGAAAAGAGGCTCACATCGCTGATGCAGGCTTGAGCCACACAGCGCAACTCACCAAGCTGAAGGCCAGGCGAGCCAACATCGTGACGCCCGACTGAAAAATCCAAGGAGGCGATGCGAATCGCATTTACGCCATCGTAGGGCACGGAGTGCTCAAAAAGCTGTATCGAAGTGGCACGCACAGCATCCACCAGCACGCCCGCCTCTGGGCTGGATTCTGGATGAACGGTTAGCAGTATGGAGTGCGAGGCCATGGATTCGGCTTGGGATGTTAACAGTTGTATATTATACGATCCGAGCCAAAAATTGGATTCAAATATTGCCCACCTACCCAAAGTTGGGGGGTGTTGCTACCCTTTGTTGGGGTCAAGCGCACCCAAAACACCATCCAGCGCGCCCCCCTCAGCCCCCGCACTGGAAGAAATTCCACTACTCAGCGCATCAAGCAAGCCTGAGTCGGACTGATCGCCAGCAGAACTGCCAAGTCCAGAGAGCAAACCAAGGCCAGGCAGATCTCCCACAACATCCGTTACAGGGTCGGTGATGCCGCCCACAATGTCGGTCACAGGGTCGGTGATGCCGCCCACAATGTCGGTCACGGGGTCGGTGATGCCGCCCACAATGTCGGTCACGGGATCGGTGATGCCGCCCACAATGTCGGTCACGGGGTCGGTGATGCCGCCCACAATGTCCGTTATCGGGTTCGTGATTCCATCTAGAATGGGAAGCGAGTCCACGACGGCCACCACATCATCCAAGGCCGAGCCAAGGTTGAGCAAGCTGCCAATCTGAGGGTTTCCAATCACATCCACGGAACCCAACAAATCGGTCAAGGCTGCGCCAACATTGCCTGCGTCAGTCAGAATATTCAGGCCCAAATCGGCGCTGGACATGGTGCTCATCAGCGCAGTTTGAGCAGTCACTTCATTGCCAAATCCATCCATGAGAGGCTCAAAAGTGTTGGCAATCAAAGAAATTTGATCCATGACTGAATCGATTGCAAGCTGCAAGCTTTCTGAACCACCACTGCCCGCCGAAAGAATGAGACTTTGAAGAGGATCTTGCAAAGGCAAATCACCCGGCTGACCCAACATCGCCATCAACTGCTCAAACTCCGGGGACAATGGCACCGCGGAGTCATTCAAAGCCTTCATGAGCGGCAAAGAGTCGGTGAAGCGCTCAGGCAACAAACCCTGAGCCAAGGCCTTGGGGCCCAAAGCGGCCAGCGCAGCACCATCGCCCACGGCAGTTTTTCCCATGGCTGCTGGGGCAGCCGAGGCCACGGCACTCGAAATGCCCAAAGCACTGGCAGCCGATGAAAGATCGCTCACACCAACCGCGCCAAGCAGGCCAAGCCCCGAGTATGCGGGTGCCAGATTGGAAAATCCGGCCCCCACCGGACTGCCGCTCGCGGGTGCCTTCCCCGGGGGAGCCCAAGGTGCGCCTGCCACCGAGGCTTGCGTGGGAATTGAGTCTGCGTTGGGCAAGGTGGATTGCAAAAACTGCATGTTGGCAGATGAAGGATCGGACAGGCGATGCTCTGCCTGTTCAATCTCCAGTTCTTCCGTGCTGGATTTGCCGTTCCATGGATTGCTGTTGTCCATCGCTGGTAGTCCTTGTCGATCCTGCTTTCACCAGTGTCTCAGGCCTTGAGACAAACAGATCAGGCGATTTGGTGCGCAAAACTGCCTTATTTCACAGTGTGCGCATATTACCGACAAAAATCAATAATTTACCGATAGAAACGAGGATCCAAAATTGGCGCTGGTTTGAGCGTCGGTTTCAGATTGCGCTCTGCATCCGAGGGAGTAACCCTTGGCTTGCTGGAGTCGCGCTGTGCCTCAAGACTTTGGGTGGGCGTCAGGACAAAGCCAGCGGCTCGCTCCATTTCACTCGGACTGACTTGAATACCAAGTTTCTCTGCAATTTTGTCATCCAAGGGACTGCTTGCAATATTGGCTGTTTCTTCAAGACTTTTTTCCAGGCGCTCACGCTCCGGCAGGCTGGAGAAAAACAAGGCAAACCAGTCACTTTCAGCACCAGGTGTGGGCATCATCAAGCCCATGGCATGCATCAGTCTGAAACTGGCGTCCCTGGCATCAAAAACTGCATTGATGTATGCAATCAACACATTGAAGTATTCGACCTGCGCATCAAGCATGACGATCACAGTCTCCCGCCCAAAATCGCGCAGACGTTTGCGGTTTTTGAACACCTGCAAAGAATCCGCATAAGCGCCACGCAAGGTTTGCGCTCTGGACTGGCCAGCAGTCCATTTCCCCCACTGAAAGCGGACGGACTCCTCGACACGCAATCGCGCAGCAGACAACTGGGCTCGGCGGGTGTCGATGGTTGCCGCGGCCTGATTCACCCTGGCCACTTGCTCACCACCCGAGAAAGCGCTGTAAGACAATCTCAGATTGACTGAACTGTCGTCGTCACGCCCGGTAAACGGATCAGGTTCACCGAAAAATTGCTGTATACCCACCAAATTCAAGGAAGGGTAAAGACTGGCTTCTTCTGCAGTGTATGTGTGGCGTGCTTTGACGATCTGGCTTTCAGCCACACGAATTTCCGGATTGGAAAACAGTGCCTTCGTCACCGCGTCATCGACTTGGGCTGGCAACATGTCGCGACGAATCTCAAGCTCTGGAATACTGTAACCTTCCGGGTAAGCACCAAAATACCTGAAATAAGTGGCCCTGGCCTCTTCAAACTGCCCTTCATAATTCACCAAGCGGTCCTGTGTTACTGCCAACCGGGCCTTGGCGAACTGTGCATCGGTCACGCCGCTTCCACCCAACTCCACGCGACGCTCTTCGAGCGCAAGCAATTGAGCCACTGCGGCCTGTGCAGCCCTTGAAGCTTCTACCAGCAAGGCATTGCGCGTCAGTGTGCTGTGGGCCAAAAACCCCTCAAGCACCACGTCTTGCACCGTTTTTACAAAGTTTGCATCGGCAATGGTGCCATCTGTTTCAGCTGCCCTTACCCTGGCAGTAATCCGCCCTGCGGTGTAGATGGGCTGGGTCACGGTGATGTCGGTGGACTGGCGATTGGTCACCGTCGAGCTTGAGCTGGCATTGGCCCCCACCGATATCTTCGGAAAGTAGGCAGCGCGCGCGCCATCCTCAATAAACTGGGATGCATTCACATTGATGCGGGAAGTTACAATCTCGGGATTGGTGCGCAACATGTTCATGAAGCGGACCTTGGTCAACTCCTCCCGAGACATGGACGCTGCATCGGCCGGAGCAATGCGGCGCGCCCTGGTCTGCAGGTTTTGGTTGTTGAAGACACCAGGCTTATCGGTGATGCGTGCGGGGGGATCATTGGCTGCATCGAGCACCGGGGCGCGCTCTGGCAGCGCATCAATGTCTTGAGCAAAACCGGCTTGAGGTGCCAACATTGCCAAAAGGCTCGACAGCACCACGGTTCGGGTGCCTCGTCGAGCCCAACGACCCTTGCGGGTCCTGTCGTTGAAATAGGTCATGTGCGACTTAGGGTTCTCTGAACGCTTCTTGTTGAAGCTTCAATACGGGTTTAAGCAAGTAATAAATAAAAGGCTGGGAGCCCACGTTGATGTCGACCTCGGCTGTCATGCCGGGCGATATGCGAAGGGGCGCCTCCGGGGTGCCAAAAAACGCCTTGTCTGTGCTCACAATCAAGCGGTAATAAGGCCCGGTTTCTTCGGTGCCAGGGTCAGTGTCCGCAGCAATCTGGCTCACCTTGCCAGGCAGTGTGCCGTAACGCAAAAAGTCGTATGCCGACACCTTCACCTCAGCAGGCTGCTCCATGCTCACATACCCACGGTCGGCGGGCGACAAGCGGGTTTCAACGACCAACACCTCATCCACAGGCACCACCTCCATGATGGGCTCACCCTGCCGAACCACGTTACCAACGGCTTGCAATTTCAGGTTTTTCACGATGCCGTCAATCGGTGAGCGGATCACAGCGCGATCGCGTTGATCGGATGCGCGGTCTATTTCCTCTTTCAAACTTGCGAGCTGACGCTCCAGGGTCGTTAATTCATCAGCTGCACGTCGCCTGAATTTGCCCTCTTCCTCCACCTTGCGCGCGCGGCTTTGCCCCACTGTCGCCTGTGCAGAAGCGATGGTTTGGCGCATCGAAGCGATTTCAGCAGTCAAGGAATCGTAATCGCGCTTTTTCGTCAGGTACTCCAGCTGCGACACCAAACGCTCACGAACCAGCTCGCGTGTAATCTCGAGTTCCCTTAACGTTGTAACCGCGCGATTTTCAAGGCCTTCCAGTTTCGCCTGCAACTCGCCCACCTTGCCCTGATTGCCAAGCAACTGGCTATCGTTCACAGCAATGATGCCCTGCAATTCGGTGACGCGCGCCAAGTACGTGGACTGCTCAGTCTGAAAGAGGTCTGGGTAGCTGGTGGTGAGCTCCGGTGGATAAACAGGCTGTTTTCCGGAGGCCTCACCGATCAGGCGGGCTCGGCTCATCTCGAGCGCGGCACGGCGACTTTTCAGCTCCTCAATGTTGATGCCGGAAGTGGCCAGGTTCAACTGCACCAGCACAGCCCCTTCCTTCACAAAATCCCCCTCTTTGACAGCCAATTCCTGAACAATACCGCCTTCCAGGTGCTGTACGCTTTTGACTCGGGTGGAGGGGATCACTTTGCCCGGCGCCGTCACCACCTGGTCCACACGAATAAACAGGGATGCAAACAAGGACAATGCAATCAGTCCCAGGGCAACACGGCTCTTGGTGTCAAAACCACCCCCGCCTGGCTTGTAAAGCGAGGGGACTTCCACATTCTTTAACTCATTTTTGCCGACTTCGGCCAATGCATTGCCAGACTTGCTCATTTCGTTGCCTTCGCTCATCAGGCCTGGGCTGCTTTGCCACCAGCACTGCTGTTGCTGTCGGTTGCTGACTCAGATTCGTTTTGAAGTGCTGCTTTTGCCGCTTCTGCAACTTGAATGGGCTGCTTGGGTGCTGCAGGCACAGGCTTGGGCACAGAAATGCCATAAAGCAGCTTAAGCATTTCCGGCGTGGCACCCACATGCAGCTTGGAGGCCTTGTCCAGGTAAATGATCTTGTCGCAAATGGACATCAAGCGAACCGAGTGCGTCACCATGACAATCGTTTTGACGGTCGCCAGGCTCTTGAACACCGCCATCAGATGCGTTTCGGCTGCAAAATCAAGGTCGTTGGTGGGTTCGTCAAGCAACAAGACCGGCGCATCGGACAAAAACGCCTGGGTGATGGCCACGCGCCTGCGTTGACCGCCCGACAAGCGGTTGCCGCCTTCACCCACCTGCGTCATGTAACCGTCGGGCAACTTGGCAATAAACTCATGCGCACCAGAGCGTTTGGCGGCCAGCAAAATCTGCTCGTCACTGGCATCCGGATTGGACCGGCGAAGATTCTCAACAATCGTGCCTTCGAAGAGCTGCGACGTTTGGGGCAAAAAACCAATCCACTTGGACAATTCCTGTCGAGAAAACTGGGACAAATCGTATTCATCCAGCAACACCCGCCCAGATTGAGGCTCGTAAAGCCCCCGAAGCAACTTGAGTAAGGTGGACTTGCCAGCGCCGTTGTCGCCTGCCAATCCATAAATGCCACGGGGACCAATCTGGGCCGACACCAATTTGACCACTTCCTTTTGCGCCCCCACATGCTGGTAACTCACATTCTCCAGGCGCAGGGCACCTGAGGGCATGGGCAGGTTCAAGCCAGTGTGCTGCTTTTCTTCTTCGGCATCAAAAATCTTGTTCAGGCGGTCCGTGGCCTCACGAGAGTTGGCGATGGAACGCCAGTGACCACTGAGCGATGCCAGCGGGCCGATGGCCTTGCTTGCCAGCATGTTGGAAGCAATCAATCCCCCAACCGTCATCCACTGATTGATCACGGCATAAGCGCCCACCGCCGTGATCGCCACGTTAACGCACAGCATGATGGTCATGGCCAGCTCGCGCTGGTCTTCCATCTCGCCATTTTTTTGAAATGATTCCTGAACCCACGAGTTGTAGCTCGACACCCACGCACGTTTGGCCGAATCGTCCTGCACCAAGGACTTGATCGCCTCACGCCCTCGACAAACCTCGGCCAACACCTCGTCGCGGCGCCGTGCACGGGCAAACTCCTCCACCCGACGTTTGCGAAACTCTCCCGCGCTGTACCAGGACAAGGCGGCCAGGCACGCCAACCCCACCAACACAACAGGCAGAACCGGCATGGCGATGGTGGCGATCAGGCCAATCGCCAGAATCGCAAACGGCAGATCCAGAATGGTCATGGCCACAGCGCCACTCCAAACAACACGCACAGTGTCCACATCTTTGAACAGGGCGTACCAAGCTGCGGTGGAGCGGGCTTCCAGCTGACGCAGGGGGATCGCCAAAATCTTGTTCATGAGTTTGCTGGCAATCTGGCCGTCAATCTTCACGGCAGCCACACGCAACACACGGGCACGGAAGGAACGAAGAATCAAATCGGCTGCAAGCAGAATACCCATGCCAATCAACAAGGCGGTCAGCGTGTTCAAGCCTGAGCGGTAAATCACCCGGTCGTACACCTGCAAAGAGAACACCGCAGGAAACAGCGCAACCAGGTTGACAAATATAGACAACAGAGCCGCGCGTTTGAGCAGTGGCAATGCGCCGCGAATCACGCTTTCCACCGCCCGAGAATCCGGGGAAGAAGGCTGATCATGACGCGCACCCTCTTCCTGGTCCTTGTCGGACTTCAGGCCGAAATTCCACAGGGCTTCCAGACGCTCTTTGAACAGGTATTTAACAGACATTCAATATCCCTTTGCCTCAAGCAGGGCTGGCTGAACCAGCCAAGCGCGACTGCTGTGCCTTCAGCCTTTCCAGCAATACCAAATAAGAGGCCACCAAGCGGACCACTGCGGGCCGCATGCCCGCCAACTGCTCGCGGCTGAGCTTGGCCAGGGGGTTGGCCAGGGCACCGGTCGAATCATTTTGAACGTCAATGGCCCGGCAGACGCGGTCAAACACGCTGGAAAGCGCAGCATCAACCTCCGCCTCTGTCATGCTGGCATGCATGGCTTGAGGATTTGGCTCGATCAGGCTAAGCCTGGCCTGCCAGTCGAGCACGCGTTTGGCCAACGATGCATCGTTTTTAAGCTGCAACTCAAAGGCGGTCCTCTCTGCGCCGCGCATCACGCCAAGCACATAGTCTGCTGCCAACCAGTTTTTGTCGTCTTCAGTCATGCGTCCTCCTCAGGCCAAATATCCAGACTGTTCAGCATCTTGACGGCGCTTGCTTCCGTCAGCCAGCACCGCAGTCATTCCCTCGGACTGAAATTCATCGTAAACGGTCTTCAATTCAATCAAACCACGCCTTACCCAGGTTTTCACGGTGCCCAGCGGTACATCCAGATGATCGGAAATCTCCGCATGGCTCATCCCATGGGTGTAGGCCAAAGTCAAAACCTGGCGGTACTTGCCCTCCAAGCGCTGGACACAGGCCTGCATCACACGTGCGTTTTCGTTTTCGTCCCCCGAGGCCGAATGGGCATCCATCAATGCCTCATCCACCCCCTCCTCCTGGTCGGCAAACTGGTCCAGAGGAATGGAATTGACCGTGTGCCCTTGCTGGGCGATCAAATCAAGGGCGCGATTTCTAACCACCTGATGCAACCAGGTCTCTGGTGCTGACAGCTTTGAGTTGAAGGTGTGTGCATAACGCCAGAGTCGAATGTAGGCGTCCTGAAGAACATCCTGAGCCATGCCCGGTTCGCGCACGATGCGCAAAGCCACCGCAAACATTTTGCGGGACGTGAGGCGGTAAAGCTCCTCAAATGCTTTGCGGTCGCGGTTGGCGATCCGTTCAATCAAAGCGGCAAGTTCTTCTCTCAACTTGGCAATCCCCGAGACGAAGTATCAGTATGAACAGCTATTGGTAAATCAATTTACAGTCGAGCGAGACGTGTAAGTCCGTCAAAAAGGCCAAGTTTTACTGCTCAAACCACCGAATGGGCCACCCAACATGGGGGGATGTAACTCTTTAGTAATCCCCAAGTTTAGGGATACTAACAAAACTTATCATGCCCCACCAGTGTTTGTAATCTTTTTGCTTACAAACCCCCATCTATTCATCCCCCCTCAAATAGGTCTTCATCAATCATTTTGCTTACAAGTCTTTGAATCCAAATTTTGGCGTGCCAAGTACAACCCTTCAGATGAGTAAAAAACCCAGGAAAAACAAACCATACGGGGCGTCAACATGACATTAAGACCGAGCTGGCCAAGCCAGACACACGCGGGTGGGATTATGAAAAACGACAAGGGCTTGACTGGTAGACAACCAACACCCCGAGACATCGGCGGCCAGGTGCAGGAAAGTGCGCGCACAGTCAGCCTCCAGCCCATGTTTGTGACGAACCGGACAACCATCGACGAGATTGATAATCATTTAGCCAGTGCAGAAACTCGCATTGTTGTCGTGACCATTGAACGCAACAACAACCATGGCGAACACGTGGTGCGCCACATCGGCGAACACTACGCGGATGTGCGCGTTGTTCTGGTGTGCGAAGGCACAGCCCAAGACATCCTTGCCATGGCCTTCAAGCCTGGGGTTTGGGCCTGTGTGGGTCGGCAATCCTCGGTGGAAACTCTTCGCGAGGCAATCGACACCGTTGCGACGGGTGTGCGTTTCGTTGCGCCTGAACTGGTGAATACCAAGCCCGCTCCACAAGCGCCACAGGAACGCCAAGAACGCCCCAGCCACGTGTACGAATTGCAGGATGCGGAAGATTCCGCACAGCTAACCCGCCGGGAGCGCCAGGTGTTGACCTTGATCGCCCAAGGCAGACCACGCCGGGAAATAGCCGAGCTTCTGAAAGTGTCGCCGAGGACCATTGATGCCTATCGCGCCCGACTGCTCCAAAAGCTTAACCTGGACTCCAGTGTTCAACTTGTGAAATACGCCATCTCGGCAGGCATGGCCAACTGACGCTGGCCTGCAATCAGAAACACCCTTCGCCCCCGCAGCCCTGCGGGGGTTTTTGTTTGGGGCGTAGAATATTGCACATTTCCTTGTTTGACCGATTGATGCAATGAATAAAAAAGCCTTGGTCCTGTTCTCCGGCGGACAAGACAGCACTGTTTGCCTGGCTTGGGCACTACAGCACTTTGACCATGTGGAGACCATTGGCTTTGACTATGGTCAACGCCATCGCATTGAACTTGAATGCCGTCTGGAAGTATTGAGTCAATTCAGAGACAGGTTCGCCGTGTGGTCAAAAAAACTGGGCGAAGACAAAGTGATTGATTTGGGCTGGCTCGGCCAGATTTCAGACTGTGCCCTCACCGAGGAGCGCAAAATTGAACTCAATGGGAGCGGCCTACCCAACACTTTCGTACCGGGGCGAAACCTGGTCTTTTTTCTCATTGCGTCGGCCGTGGCCTACCGTCGAGGGCTGGGCACCCTGGTGGCCGGCATGTGCCAAACGGACTTTTCTGGTTACCCGGATTGTCGCGAGGACACCCTGAAGGCATTGCAAGTGGCGACCAATCTTGGCATGGCCAGCAGCTTTCGCTTTGAAACGCCGCTCATGTGGATCGATAAATCAGAGACTTTTACGCTTGGGCATCGGCTTGGAGGCCAAATCCTGATTGATATTTTGGTAGAGAACACGCACACCTGCTACACCGGGGACCGTTCAACCCGGCACGCGTGGGGATACGGATGCGGACAGTGCCCAGCGTGCGAATTGCGAAAAAACGGTTGGGAAAAGTATATTTCTTCGCACAATCAATAGCTTGCGACAAATGTCAGCGAGCCTGCCGAAACCCGCGCCAGGCTTGTGTTTGCACATTATTTAGGCAAATCAAAAATAAACAATAAAATCCCCCAAAACTGTTTGACACAAAAATTTTTCTTGCTATAATTTCGTTCTCTCAGCAAACGCAAGTTACTGAGAAACGCGGGAATAGCTCAGTTGGTAGAGCGCAACCTTGCCAAGGTTGAGGTCGCGAGTTCGAGCCTCGTTTCCCGCTCCAAACTCAAAAGGGGAAGTGATACACTTCCCCTTTTCCTTGTCTGCAGTGCCTACCTAGGGGCACAACCCTTGGCGGGGTGGCAGAGTGGTCATGCAGCGGACTGCAACTCCGTGTACGCCGGTTCGATTCCGACCCCCGCCTCCAGATTGCCTGCCATCAGCCCGGGTGGTGAAATTGGTAGACACAACGGACTTAAAATCCGTCGCTTACCGTAAAAGGGGCGTACCGGTTCGATTCCGGTCCCGGGCACCAACCGAACTCACGTTGATCCAGACCAAACGCCAGTACAATAGCGTTTCGCTTTAATTTCCTGATGCTCAACACCGTGACACGCCGCATTCTTGTTACCTCTGCCCTGCCCTACGCCAATGGCGCCATCCACCTCGGTCACCTAGTGGAATACATTCAAACCGACATTTGGGTTCGCTTCCAGAAAATGCAGGGGCATGAGGTGTACTACGTGTGTGCCGACGACACCCACGGCACCCCGGTCATGCTGCGCGCGCAAGCCGAAGGCATCAGCCCCGAGCAATTGATTGAACGCGTCAGCATCGAACACCAACGCGACTTCGCCAGCTTTCATGTGGGTTTTGACAATTACTACTCCACCAACGCGCCCGAAAACAAAGCCCATTGCGAGACCATTTACACCAGGCTACGGGACGCCGGGCTGATACAAACCCGGTCTGTCGAGCAGTTTTACGACCCGGTCAAGGAAATGTTTTTGCCCGACCGCTTCATCAAAGGGGAATGCCCCAAATGCGGTGCCAAAGACCAATACGGCGATTCTTGCGAGGTGTGCGGCGCCACCTACCAACCCACTGAATTGAAAAACGCCTACTCAACCGTGTCCGGCGCAGCACCGGTGCGCAAAAGCTCCGAGCATTATTTCTTCAAGCTGTCCGATCCGCGTTGTGAAAACTTCCTGCGCCAATGGACCCAAAGCGAGGGGCGCCTGCAAATAGAAGCCAGCCGCAAAATGCATGAGTGGCTCGGCGAAGAAGGCAGCGGCAAGCTGGCCGACTGGGACATTTCACGCGATGCGCCCTACTTCGGCTTTGAGATTCCCGACGCACCCGGCAAATACTTTTATGTGTGGCTAGATGCCCCCGTGGGGTACTTCGCCAGCTTCCAGAACCTGTGCGAACGGATTGGTGTCGATTATCAAGAGTTCCTCCGAAAAGGCACAGACACCGAACTGATTCATTTTATCGGCAAAGACATTCTTTACTTCCACGCCCTTTTCTGGCCTGCAATGCTCGACTTTGCAGGCTTTCGAACGCCGACCAAGGTGAATGCGCACGGCTTTCTAACGGTGGATGGCGCCAAAATGAGCAAAAGCCGCGGCACCTTCATCACGGCGGAGAGCTTTGTAAAACAAGGCCTGAACCCCGAGTGGCTTCGCTACTACTTTGCAGCCAAGCTCAATGCCACCATGGAAGACCTGGACTTGAGCTTTGCAGATTTCACTGCGAGGGTGAACAGCGACTTGGTCGGAAAATACATCAACATTGCCAGCCGCAGCGCGGGTTTTTTGATCAAACGGTTTGATGGAAAGCTGACGCATGCCCGAAACGCGGAGGGTGCCGTTCTGGAGAATGAAATCCGTGACGCCTCCGTTTCAATCGCTGCCCACTATGATGAACGCGAGTATGGCAAGGCCATTCGCCTGATCATGCAATTGACCGACCGGGTCAATGAATATGTGGACAAGAACAAGCCATGGGAACTTGCAAAGGACTCCACCAGAGACCCAGAGCTTCAACAGGTTTGCTCAACGCTGATCCGGAGTTTTGCTGAAATCACCAGATACCTCGCCCCGGTTTTGCCGGTTACCGCCAAAGCCGTGGCAAGTTTTCTCGGGCTTGAAGATCAAGCGCTGCATCGGTGGGATCTGCCTCTGCCCATCGAAAAGATCATTGAATTCAAACACCTCATGCAACGCGTCGATCAAAAGCAAATTGATGCACTGATTGAAGCCAACAAACAGTCGCTTGCGCCAAGTGTGCCAGTGGCCGCAAGGGCGGCCGATGCAAAACAAACCAAAGATGCCGGGGCTGCGTCTGCAAGCAACGGGCCAGAATTCATCGGCATTGAAGATTTCACCAAAGTGGACCTTCGAATCGGCCTGGTGAAAGACTGCAAAGCGGTGGAGGGTTCAACCAAGCTGCTTCAGCTCACGGTCGATCTTGGTGAAGAAAGTCCACGCAATATCTTCTCCGGCATTGCTGCCCACTACGCACCTGAACAACTCACCGGGCAATATGTGGTGGTGGTGGCCAACCTGGCACCGCGCAAGATGAAGTTTGGTGTTTCACAGGGCATGGTGCTGTGTGCTGCAAGCGAAGACGACGCCGTGCTCAGCACGCTCTCTGCTGCAGGCGCACTGACGCCGGGCATGAAGATCAGCTAGCGGCTGACAGCCCAAACGCTGGTAAAATATTGTTTATTCAACTTAATTTGCATCTACGCCATGTCTCACTACGAATCTGAAGCAACACAGTTTTTAAGCCAGCTCAAACAAGAGCGCCCTCACTTGGAGGCAGAACAACAAAAAGGGCGCGCCTTGCTTTGGGACAAACAACTCGACCGCCAGTTGCAAGAAGGCTTCAAACAAGCCAAGGTGGCACAAAAGCCCTACGTGTATCAGAGCGGCGATGGCCAGCAATAACACAACCGTGCCAAGGCACCTCACTTGAGCACCAGCCTCAGCGACGTTCAACACAGCGACCAAACGGACAGCACCCCCAACGTGGTGGACGGCTTGGCATTGGCTCGCCTCTATGGCGAACCACTGTTCAATGTGCCCAAAGACCTCTACATTCCACCCGATGCGCTGGAGGTTTTTCTGGAGGCGTTCGAGGGGCCGCTTGACCTCTTGCTCTACCTCATTCGCAAGCAAAACTTCAACATTCTCGACATCCCCATGGCCGAGCTCACACGCCAGTACCTGAGCTACGTGGATGAAATTCGCAGTCGCAATCTGGAGCTGGCGGCCGAGTACTTGTTGATGGCGGCCATGCTGATTGAAATCAAGTCAAGAATGTTGCTGCCGGTGATTCCAAAAGACGGCGAGCAAGAAACTGAGGACCCCCGTGCCGAACTGGCGCGCCGCCTCATCGAGTACGAGCAGATCAAACTGGCTGCACAGGAGCTGGACAAAATCCCCTTGCTGGGCAGGGATTTCTGGATTGCCCACGCTTACCACGACCCAGCCACGGTAGAACGCTTTCCCGATGTGTCACCTCAAGAACTTCAAGAGGCGTGGGCGCAAATATTGCGGCGGGCATCTCTGGTAAAAGCCCACACCATCGCACGGGAAGAGTTGTCTGTGCGCGAGCACATGACCATGATTTTACGAAAACTTCAAACCCACAAGTTTGTGGAATTCTTCGACATGTTTGAAGTGGCACGCGGCGTGCCAGTGGTGGTGGTCAACTTCATTGCCATGCTGGAGCTGACTCGAGAGGGGCTTGTGAAGGTCACCCAGGCGGAGCCTTATGCGCCCATTTACGTGCGCCTGGGTTATGAGGCAAGCGAACCTGGCACTTAACCGAAAAAGTCCTTCACCTTGTCCATCCAGCTTTTGGCTCGGGGTGAATGCTTGTCGCCATCGGCCGTGCAAGAAGCCTCAAACTCTTTGAGCAGGTCTTTTTGACGGTCGGACAAGCGAACTGGCGTTTCCACCACAATGTGACAGAACAAATCACCCGGGTACGAGGAGCGAACGCCCTTGATGCCCTTGCCACGAAGCCGGAAAGTTTTGCCGGTTTGGGTGCCCTCGGGAATCTCGAAGGAAGCCTTTCCACCCAAGGTGGGGACCTCGATGGTGCCACCCAAGGCTGCCGTGGCAAACGACACTGGCATTTCACAGTGAAGATCATCGCCATCGCGCTGAAACACGGCGTGTTCCTTGATGTGGACCTCCACATACAAATCACCCGCCGGCCCACCGTTAACGCCCGGCTCGCCCTTGCCACTCAAGCGGATGCGCATGCCATCGTCGATCCCGGCAGGCACTTTGACTTCCAGGGTTTTGTTGGTTTTCTTGCGCCCCAAACCTTCGCAGTCGTGGCATGGGTGAGCAATCATCTTGCCGGTGCCATGGCACTTGGGGCAGGTTTGCTGGACACTAAAAAATCCCTGGGTCATGCGCACCGCACCAGAGCCACCACAGGTGGAGCAGGTTTCGGGCTTGGTGCCAGGCTTTGCACCACTGCCGGCGCAAGTGCCACAGTTGTCCCACACGGGCACGCGGATTTGGGTGTCAAAGCCCTTGGCCGCCTGCTCCAGCGTAATCTCCATGTTGTATTTGAGGTCTGCGCCCCTGTACACATTGGACTGGCGACCGCCACCGCCCGCACGGCCGCCAAAGATATCACCAAATATGTCACCAAACGCATCGGAAAAATCAGCAAAGCCACCAGCACCGCCGCGCGCACCACCCCCCATGTTGGGATCCACGCCGGCATGGCCATAGCGGTCGTACGCTGACCGCTTCTGCGGGTCGGTCAGCATTTCGTAGGCCTCTTTGGCCTCTTTGAATTTGGCCTCAGCGTCCGCGTTGCCAGGGTTTCGATCCGGGTGATACTTCATCGCCATCTTGCGATAAGCCTTCTTCAGCTCATCGTCAGTGGCATTTTTTTGTACGCCCAAAATCTCGTAAAAATCCCGTTTTGCCATGTTCTTCTCTATGCAAAAAGGGCGAAAGCCACACCATGTGCCTCAACGCCCCTGCTGGTGGGCATGCGCGCCTGTGGGATGTGCTCTCACGGGCAGCGCATGCACGTTTGCCTCAACAACTGATCACTTGTCTTTGACTTCCTTGAAATCGGCGTCTACAACATCGTCCGCATCGGCTTTGCTGCTGCTTTGCTCTGTGCCAGCGCCCTGGGCAGCGCCTTCTGCAGCACCCGCTGCGGCTTGCTGGGCCTGCATGTCAGCGTACATTTTTTCACCCAGCTTTTGAGCAGCCTCTGCCAATTCCTTGGTTTTGGTGTCGATGGTGTCTTTGTTGTCGCCCTTGGCTGCCTCTTCCAAAGCTTTGCATGCCGCCTCAATCTTTTCCTTTTCACCAGCATCGAGCTTGTCGCCATACTCGCCCAAACTCTTGCGTGTGCTGTGCACCAGCGCGTCGGCCTGGTTCTTGGCGTCGGCCAGGTCCCGGCGCTTGGCGTCCTCGGCCGCATTGGCCTCAGCGTCTTTCACCATCTTCTGGATCTCTTCTTCGCTCAAACCAGAATTGGCCTTGATGACGATCTTGTTTTCTTTGCCGGTGCCCTTGTCTTTGGCCGACACGTGCAAGATCCCGTTGGCGTCAATGTCGAAGGTCACTTCAATTTGAGGCACACCACGTGGCGCGGGTGGAATGCCTTCCAAATTGAATTCACCCAGGCTCTTGTTGTCGTTGGCCATTTTGCGCTCGCCCTGAAATACCTTGATGGTCACAGCGGGCTGGTTGTCATCGGCGGTAGAAAACACCTGGCTGAACTTGGTGGGAATGGTGGTGTTCTTGGAGATCATGGTGGTCATCACGCCGCCCATGGTCTCAATCCCCAAAGACAGCGGAGTCACGTCCAGCAACAGCACGTCTTTGCGATCGCCGCTCAACACCGATCCCTGAATGGCAGCACCAGCAGCAACGGCTTCGTCGGGGTTTACGTCCTTGCGGGGCTCCTTGCCAAAGAAATTCTTCACCGCCTCCTGCACCTTGGGCATGCGGGTCATGCCACCCACAAGAATGACGTCATCAATTTGCGAGGCCGACAAACCAGCGTCTTTCAATGCGATCTTGCACGGCTCAATGGTGCGGGCGATCAGATCTTCAACCAAACCCTCCAGCTTGGCACGGCTCAACTTGGTCGTGAGGTGCACCGGAGCACCGTTGGCCATCGCAATGTAAGGCTCGTTGATTTCGGTCTGCTGGGAAGAAGAAAGCTCAATCTTGGCGCGCTCTGCCGCCGCCTTGATGCGCTGCAACGCAATGGGGTCCTTGGAGAGGTCCACGCCATTGTTCTTTTTGAATTCGTCAATAATGTGGTCGATGATGCGCTGGTCGAAGTCCTCGCCACCCAGGAAGGTGTCGCCATTGGTTGACAGCACTTCAAACTGCTTCTCGCCATCAATGTCTGCGATTTCGATGATGGACACGTCAAAAGTACCGCCACCCAGGTCATACACAGCAATTTTGCGATCGCCTTTTTCAGCTTTGTCCATGCCAAAAGCCAAGGCAGCGGCTGTGGGCTCGTTGATGATGCGCTTTACATCCAGACCTGCAATGCGGCCTGCATCTTTGGTGGCCTGGCGCTGGCTGTCGTTGAAGTAAGCAGGCACGGTGATCACCGCTTCGGTCACTTCTTCGCCAAGGTAGTCTTCGGCGGTTTTCTTCATTTTGCGCAGCACTTCGGCAGACACTTGAGGAGGCGCCAGCTTCTGATCGCGCACTTTCACCCAAGCGTCACCGTTGTCCGCCTTCAGGATTTCATAAGGCATCAGGTCGATGTCCTTCTGAACCTCAGCATCTTCATATTTGCGGCCAATCAGACGCTTCACGGCATACAGGGTGTTTTTGGGATTGGTCACCGCCTGACGCTTGGCGGGCGCGCCCACCAAAATTTCACCGTCTTCCATGTATGCAATGATGGAGGGGGTTGTGCGGGCACCTTCGGAGTTTTCGATGACCTTGTAACCACCGGCCTCAAACACTGCAACGCAGGAATTGGTGGTGCCCAAATCGATGCCAATAATCTTTCCCATGTATTTCTCCGTGAAATCTGAATTCTGTTAAGCCTGATATGGGGTTAATCCCATGCAGTTCAAGTGGTTTTTCAATCGTTTACTGGGCGACCGACACCAAGGCCGGACGCAATACCCGCTCATTGAGCAGGTAGCCTTTCTGCAGCACCGCCACCACATGGTTGGCAGGCACCGGCGGCTCCACCGAGTTGCCAGGCACCATCGCCACAGCCTGATGCGCCTTGGGATCGAATTTTTCGCCCACCGGGTTGAGCACCGCCACCTTGCCCCGCTCAAAAGCAGCTTCCAATTGCCGCAGTGTCGCAGACACGCCCTCTTTCAAGGTCTCCAGGGTCTGGTTTTCCAGGGCCAGCGCCATCTCAAGGCTGTCACGCACGGGCAGCAAGGCCTCAGCAAACCCTTCAATCGCATACTTGTGAGCTTTGGCAACGTCTTCCTGAGTGCGCCTGCGAAGGTTTTCCATGTCGGCAGCCAGTCGCAGGTACACTTCTTTGGCCTTGGCGACTTCATCTCGCGCAGCGTTCAATTCATCCTGCAATTGCTTCACAGGATCTGCCTGTGGCTCATCCACTTGCCCGGCGTCCTTGGCAGCGGCTTCTCGGGTAGCCTGCGCCTCTGGCATTTCTGGCGCCTGCTGCTCCGGCGAATTCACTTCGTCCGGATTGGGCTTTCCAGTGGGTTCCGACATGTTTTTTCCTCCGACAATAAAAAATCCCCGACACAATGCCGGGGATGTGGGGGCACTTCGCCCCGTTTCAAGGGCAAATTGCAACATTGGTTGCCATTCTGCCCGGTTTTACGCAATCAAGCTTCTTTCGCACCCATGGCCAGGGCAAGTTTCCTGCTTTCTGCCAGTTCATTGGCCATGCTTTCTTCATAGCCCATGTCAACCGGCCAGCCCTGCAAATGCTGGCCAGTGATCTCGGTCAACATGGCAGCGGCCAGGTCGCTGTCATTCAGGCATTCAATGTAGTGAAATTCACCACCGCCCGCATGCTGGAAATCCTCTCGACCCTCTTGATTGATTTCCTCCAGGGTTTCAAGGCAATCGGCCATAAAGCCAGGGCAGATTACATCAATCCGCTTGGTGCCTGCTTGTCCCAAGGCCATCAGCGTTTGGTCGGTGTAAGGCTCCAACCATTTGGCCTTGCCAAACCGACTCTGGAAAGTAACCCGGTACTGGCCCTTTTTGAGCCCCAGCTCCTCCGCCAACAGGCGAGCGGTTTTCTGGCACTCGCAGTGATAGGGATCGCCTTTCATGAGCGTCATCTCGGGCACACCATGAAAGCTCATCAGCAACACATCTCCCTGCTCGAAGTTGGGTTTGCCCTTGGCAGCCCAGTGCCTACGAACACTTTCGGCCAGCGCGTGAATGTATGCGGGGTGATCGTGATAGTGCTTCACCAAGCGAAGCTCGGGCAAATTGCGCACGGGCCGAGCCCAATCAAACACGGCATCAAACACCGACGCTGTGGTTGCAGCAGCGTATTGTGGGTACAGCGGAAAAACCAAAACCCTGTCATAGCCCGCCGCCCGCAAGGCATCCATCCGTTGGGCCACCGACGGATTGCCGTAGCGCATGGCCAAATCCACACGCACATCCCAGCGACGAGCCTTGAAACCCTCACTCAATCGCGCCACCTGGCGCTTGCCGATGGCCAGCAACGGCGAACCATCGGGTGTCCAGACCGTGGCGTACTTGGCAGCCGACTTGCGGGGGCGTATCTGCAAAATGATGCAGTTAAGAATAATCCACCAGACAAGCTTGGGAATCTCGACCACCCGGGGGTCTGACAAAAACTGTTTGAGGTAACGCCGAAGGGATGGCGTATCGGCTTGATCGGGCGTGCCTAGGTTTACCAGCAGCACCGCGGTTTTTTGTGGCGTGCCGTGGCGAAACGGGGCTTCTGTGCGCATGGGTACAACCTGAAAGACAAAGACCACAAAGTATAACCAGACTCTGGGTCAGGTGACGCCCCTTGGCCGGATTTACTCAGGGTCTGAGAGTGCGGAAGACACCAGTTTTGCGGTGATGTCCACAATTGGAATGAGCCGCTCATAGGCCATGCGCGTTGGGCCAATCACGCCCAAGGTGCCGACCACTTCCCCATTGACCTGATACGGCGCTGAAATCACGCTCATCTCTTCCATAGGCACCAGGCTTGAGTCTCCGCCGATGAAAATCTGCACGCCCTCCGCCCGGTGAGAACTCTCCAGCAAACGCAACAAGGCGGTTCGTTGCTCAAATACACCGAACATTTTTTTCAGCCTGTCCATGTCGGTGGACAAGTCACTCACATCCAGCAGTTTGCGCTCCCCGGAGAGCAAAACACCATCGGCCTGGCTCTCCTGGGCCTCTGTGCCGGCATTGACAGCAGCCTGCATGAGTTTGCTGATGTCCTGGCTGATTTGGTGCAGTTCCTCAGCCAATCGTTGCTTGGCTTCCTGAAAACTCAACCCTGAGAAATGATGATTGAAAAAATTGGCGGCCTGGGTGAGCTCGGTCTGCGTGTATGGCTTGTCCACGATCAGGATGCGATTTTGCACATCGCCATCCGGTGTGATGATAATGAGCAGCACCTTGCGGTCAGACAAGCCCAAAAACTCCACCTGGCGAAACAGCGCAGCGCGTTTGGGTGCAGTGATCACCCCGGCAAACGAGGACAGGCTGGACAACAGGTTGACCGCCCTGTTGAGCACGCGGTTGGGGTCGTCCCGCTGAATACCACCATTGAGCATGGCCTGCACATCGCTGGCCAAGGGTTTCACGGTGAGCAGGGAATCAACAAACATGCGGTACCCTTGGGGGGTGGGCACACGGCCTGCGGATGTGTGGGGAGAAACCACCAAGCGCAACTCCTCCAGATCGGCCATCACATTGCGAATGGTCGCCGGGCTCAGATCAAGACTGGACCACTTGGACAAGGCACGAGAACCCACCGGGCTGCCCTCGGCAATGTAACGTTCTACGAGGGTTTTCAAGATGGAACGGGCGCGTTCGTCGATCATCGTCGTCACTTCAAATGCGGGTTGCGATACGATTGGGGGCTAAAACCCCACTTTACGACAAAAACAGGATCTTCAGCATGCCAAAACAACAAGGGATGTGCGTCGCTGTGTTTGCCAAACATGGTGCCTCCCACAAGCAGGCGATCTGGCGCGGCGTTGTTGACCTGCTTTTGTCCAACGGTTTCAAAGTGCTGGTGGCCGACACGGTGCTTGCCCGTGCTCGAAAAGGCACCGGTCCAATGGCCAAGGAGCCTTTCGAGTTTGCAGACATGCCGACCATCAAGCGGCGCGCCAGGGTGGCGGTGATCATCGGCGGAGACGGCACATTCCTGGGTATCGCCAGAGAGCTGGCGGACACGCAAATCCCGTTGATCGGCATTAACCAGGGCCGTTTGGGCTTCCTCACCGACATTCGCCTGGACGACATCAATCCCACACTCATTGACACGATCCGCGGCGAGCATGTTCTGGAAACACGCCATTACCTCGTGGGGGAGGTGCTGCGTGGAGGCAAATCAATCGGCGAGCACATTGCATTGAATGACATTGTGATAAGCCGCGGCATTGTGGGTGGCATGGTGGAGTTGCGGGTCGAAGTAGATGGGCGCTTCATGTACGACCTGCGGGCCGACGGCTTGATCGTGTCCACCCCCACCGGCTCAACAGCCTACGCACTGTCTGCAGATGGTCCAATTCTCCACCCCAGCCTGGCAGGCATCGTGATGGTGCCCGTGGCCCCACACGCGCTAACCAACCGCCCCATCGCCCTGCCGGACCATTGCATCATCAACATCGCAGTCACTGGTGGCAAGCAAACCGGCGTTCACTTCGACATGCAATTCAACAACAGGGCCAAGGTGGGTGACCAAATTAGAATAAAAGTGTCACCCAACCCAATTCAACTGATGCACCCTGCAAGATATGATTATTTCGCCATGTTGCGGCAAAAATTACACTGGAGCGCCAGCTTGACCGATGTGGCGCACCGCACGCGAGGATTAAGAGACAGCGGCCATGCTAAGTAGTTTGACCATTCAGGATTTTGTAATTGTAGACAAGGTGGATCTGCATTTTGAGCCAGGCATGTCAGTGCTGTCTGGTGAGACAGGTGCGGGCAAATCCATCTTGATTGATGCATTGTCTTTGTGTCTGGGGGGGCGCGCTGACCCAGGGCAGGTGCGCGAAGGGTGTGAGCGGGCCAACATCACCGCAGTGTTCGACTTGACCCCGGCAGCAATGGCAGTTCTGGATGAACAATCGATTGACAGCAGCGAAGGAGAATTGCACCTGAGGCGCGCCGTGGAAGCCAACGGGCGGTCCAAGGCGTACGTCAACGGCACACCGGTGCCAGCAAGCACCCTGAAAGCGCTGGCTGAAACACTGATCGACATCCACGGGCAACACGCCTTCCAAAACCTGGCAAAACCCGGCGAGCAACTCCACTTGCTGGACGATTTTGCACAACATGCCCCACTGCTGGAGCAAACCGCTCAACACCACAGCGTGCTTCGCCAAGCTGAAAAACTGCTTGCACAGGCACAAACCGGTCAAGCCGACCGTGCAGCGCGACTTGAAAACCTGCACTGGAAACTCGATCTGTTGCAGAAAATCAACCCCAAACCCAATGAGTGGGATGGCCTGAGCAGTGAGTTTGACCGCCTGAGCCACAGTGCAGAATTGATTGAGGGAACGCAATACGCAAGCGATGCGCTGGCCAACAACGAGCAGGCCTTGCTGGACCAATTGACTCACATCATCGACAAGCTGACACACCTGGCCACGCGCGACCCCGCCCTGGAAAGCATACGCAACACCTTGTCCGAAGGCGAAATTTTGATTCGCGAGGCCAGCTACGACTTGGCCAGCTACCTCAAACACGCCGACCTCGACCCCGACAGTCTTGCTGCGGTGGAACAACGCATGGCGCTGTGGCATGACACCGCACGAAAACTGCGACTCGCGCCCGAAGAGCTTCACACAGAACTTGAAACCGTGAATGCCGAACTACAAGGCCTGGAGGAGGGTTTTGACCTGGAAAAGCTGCAAATGAACGTCAGCAAGGCGAGGCAAGCCTACGACCTGTCCGCCAGCGCACTGAGGGAGAGCCGAAAAAAAGCAGCAGCAGAATTGGCCGGCCTGGTGACCGACACCATGCAACACCTGAGCATGCAAGGTGGCGTGTTTGCCATTGTCATGGAAGATGGGCCAGCCAGTGCCCAAGGCAGCGATCTTGTGGAGTTTCGCGTGGCGGGTCACCCTGGTGTTACGCCACAGGCCATCCAAAAAGTAGCATCGGGTGGTGAGCTGGCCCGCATCAGCTTGGCCATCACCGTGAACACTGTCAAAAGCACACCTGTGCCCACACTTATTTTCGACGAGGTGGACAGTGGAATCGGCGGCGCTGTGGCCGAGGTGGTGGGGCAATACCTGCGCACCCTGGCAAACACCAAACAAGTGCTTTGTGTCACCCACTTGCCGCAGGTGGCTGCACAGGCGCATCACCACTTCCAGGTCAGCAAATCAATCGCTGGTGGCAGCACACGCTCCAGAATTGTTGGTCTGGATGGTTCGCAACGGGTCGAGGAAATTGCCCGGATGCTGGGTGGTCAGGTTATTTCAGAGGCCACACGCACAGCCGCCACGGAGCTGATCAATGGCGCCAGCAACGACATGCGGAAGCGGCGTGCATGACGCCGCTTATTTAAATACCGCCTTTGGTTTTGCGGTTTTCGCAGTCTTTTTTGGTACAACTCCCATACAAAGACAGCGCGTGATCATGCAACTCGAAGCCACGTGCCTGGGCAATTGCCTTTTGACGCTTCTCAATTTCTTCATCAAAAAACTCCACCACCTTGCCGCATTGCACGCACACCAAATGATCGTGATGCTCGCCCTCGTTCAGTTCAAAAACAGACTTGCCGGTCTCAAAGTGCTGACGAGCCAGCAATCCGGCCTGCTCAAATTGCGTCAGCACCCTGTAAACGGTGGCCAAACCAATGTCCAGATCTTCTTGCAAAAGCAGTTTGTAAACATCTTCGGCGCTGAGGTGACGATGCTGCCCGCTTTGAAAAAGCTCGAGAATTTTCATTCGGGGAAGCGTTGCTTTCAGGCCAATGCTTTTGAGATCCGTTGCTGTTGTCATGAGTTTGGTACCATTAAAGGCTAATCGAGTACAAGTAGCTTATGATAACGCCTTTGATGGGCAAGTTTGCGCACCAGATAAGGTACCCTGTTCCCACTTTTCACGCGATTTCACAACCCATGCGTATTTTAAGACTGAACCTGATGCTTTGTGCAACGCTCTCCGTTGGCCTGGCAGCATGCTCCTCCACCTCAGGCCTGTCCAGCTACGTGCCCTCTTTTGTCAAACCCTACCGGTTTGACATTCAGCAAGGCAACTTTGTCACAGAACAGGAAGTATCCCGTTTGCGCGTTGGCATGAACAAGGACCAGGTGCGTTTCATCATGGGCACCCCTTTGCTCAATGACGCTTTCCACGAGAACCGATGGGATTACGTTTACAGGCTCACGCGGGCAAGCGGAGGGGTGTCGCAGTCTCGGTACACCGTCATTTTTGAAAACGGCCTGGTGGTGCGTCATGGTGGCGAAAATCTCCCCAAAAACCCGGCCGACCTGCTCGGGCCAAACGCCAATACAACTGCGCCCAAAAAGCAGTTGCCATCCGAAAAACCTGCGGCGAACATTCAAGAGCCCGAGACCGTGTCTGGCTCCGAACGTGCCCCTGTACTGAAGTAATCATGAGCAAGACAATACGAATAACCATTGCGGGCGCCAGTGGGCGCATGGGCAAGACCCTCATCGAAGCCGTGCTCCAACACCCGGGCTGCGCCCTTGCCGGCGCATTTGATTTGCCTGGCGCAAGCACCCTGGGGCGGGATGCAGGCGATTTCATGGGCATTCAAACCGGCGTTCTTGTTGGCGACAACATCGAACAGGCGCTGAGCGCAAGCGACGTGCTGATTGATTTCACACGCCCGGAGGGCACACTCAAACACCTTGAAATATGTGCAAAGCTTGGGGTGAAGGCGGTGATCGGCACCACGGGTTTCGAGCCGAAGCAGCTTGAGAGCCTCAAAGCGTTCTCAAGCAGTGTGGCCATGGTGTGGTCACCCAACATGGCTGTGGGAGTGAATGCCACCTTCAAGCTGCTTGAAGTGGCTGCAAAAATCCTGAATCAGGGCTATGACATCGAGATCATCGAGGCGCACCACAACAAAAAGGTGGATGCACCGTCGGGCACTGCCTTGCGCATGGGCGAAGTGATCGCCAAATCGCTGGGTGCAGACTTGCACAAGGTCGGTGTGTTTGCACGCGAAGGCATCACGGGCGAACGCCAACAGGGGACGATCGGCTTTTCGACCATCCGGGGAGGCGATATTGTCGGTGATCACACCGTGATGTTTGCGGGCACAGGTGAACGGATCGAGATCACCCACAAATCCTCGAGCCGCATGACCTACGCACAAGGGTCCATCCGCGCAGCTGCCTTCTTGATGCAGCACGCTAACGGGATGTTTGACATGCAAGACGTACTGGGCCTGAAAAACGTCGCAGTTTGAAGACAGCGTTTTTCAGAGCCGAATCAACACACCTCAGGCAAAACTGTATAAGATTGCGACAAGCATCTGTATCGCTTGCCTATTTTTTGGTTTGACATGGAGCCAACCAATGCCGCAATCACTTCTCGGGAAGCTCGACGAGTTGCAGGGCAAAATCACCTTGCTGACCAAAGCCCTTGAACAAAGCCGCTTAGACCACAAAACATCCCGCGAGCACATCGAAGCACTGTCCCGCGAAAACGAGCAACTCAAAAAGAAAGTCCATCACGCCCAAGGGCAGATCAACCAAATGCTCAACCAGTGGTTTCCTGAACTGGAGCTGAACTCGGAGAACGAAGTTGGAAGCACTTGATGTCAAAATAATGGGGCGAGATTTCAGGATCGCCTGCAAACCCGATGAGCGCGCAGCACTTCAACAAGCGGTCAATATTGTCGAGACAAAAATGTCGGCCATCCGAAACACCGGCAAAGTTGTCGGGTTGGACAAAATCGCAGTGATGGCGGCTTTGCAAATTGCGCACGAGTCACTCGTCGGGAGTAATCCTTCTAACCCCACTTTAGGACTGGACATCGATGCAATTGAGCGTAAAATTGAAGCCATCGAGCAGTTGATCGATCAGGGCCTCAACCCGGCTGGAAAGCCGAAAAACGCTGATCTGTTTGACTGACGATCCAGTTAATCTCTGCCGTGTTGGTGTTGGTCAGCATTCCGTGAACCAATATCTGTGATCCCGGTTGCGGAATTTTTATGAGTCGGTGTGAGTCCCTCTCTGTCAGGGAAGCCTGAAGACTCTGATACTGCGACCCACTTGA
>DASUEC010000031.1:0-3994 GCA_036275255.1 Limnobacter sp.
TGCCTGCTGCACAAGTCAGCCTGCTGTTTGCATTGTCCAAACAACCCCAGGCTTCCATGCAAACCTTGGGCAACACCCTGGGCCTGAACAACTCCGCCATGACCGGCCTGGTGCAACGCATGAAGGCCAACAAACTGATTGAACGCGTGCCTTCCAAAGAAGACGGGCGGGTGGCTCACCTGCGGATGACCGCCAAAGGCCAACACAAGCTGGAGCAAGCCAAACCCCTGCTGGCCGAGCTCAACAAACAACTCACCGCCGGATTCACCCCGGCAGAAATCGACACCGTGCTGCGCTTTTTAAACACCGTGCATGCGCGGTTTTCACAACCCGACGGAGACAGCGAATGAACATCCAGACCCTGGCTGCGCACCTGGCCAGCCAGCCATTCTTTCGGTTTGCCAAACTGGGCACCCATGCCCACGAAGGGCAGGCACACACCCTGCTGGGGTTCGACCCCTTTTTGAAAAACCACATTGGCACCCTGCATGCAGGTGCCTTGTTCACCGCGGCACAGGCCGATGCACAGGCCTGTTTGCAACTGGCACTTGGAGACCATCCCGGTGTGCGCATTGCAGGTTTTGCAAGTCACATTGCGTACAAGCGGCCCGCCAAAGGGCCCGTGTGGATGCGCACCACACTGAACACCCTTCTGCCTGCGCAAGGCGAAGCCACCACCTCCACCGTCATACACAACCAAAGCAACGAGCCATTGGCTGAGCTCACCCTGCGCTTTGCCTTGGTCAAGGAGGGCGCATGATGCTGGACGCACTGCTCAATGCGCTGATGCGCCCCCTGGTCAAAATGCAAATGGACGGCAAAGTGCCCTTCGCCAAGGCGTGCGGCGTGCGCCTGCAAACCATGGGCAACGGCCAGGCCACCTACACCATGGCCCACCGCGCCGACCTTGAAAATGCCAACGGCCAGCTTGCCGCAGGGGCTTTGTTCACCCTGGCAGAAACCTGCTCCGGTGGGGCCATGGCAGGCGGCTTTGCTTCGGTGATTCTGGGTGTGCGCCCAGTGGCCGCTCAAGTGGAATTTGACCTGCTGAGCCAGTCGGCCGGGCCCGTACAAGCCATGGCCAAGGTGGCCGCACCCATTGCACAGCTCAAACAGCAATTGCGCCAAAACGGCAAAATCAATTTCCCGGTGGAAGTGGATGTGCGCGGCCCCCAAGGAGAAGCCTTGGCCCGCATGGTGGTCACCTGGAACCTGAAGAAAAAGTAGCCGCCTTGCGGGTTTGCAAGGTCAATGACTTTGGCCACTGGTGTGCCGAATGTGCCGCAAACTGCGGTGCGCGAGCACCGTGGCCAACAACATCACCGCCACACCCACCACGGAGGTGAACTGCATGCCCTGCATGAATGCGTCGCGTGCAGCCACCAGCAAATCAGCCTGCTGTGCGGCCGGCAATTGCCCGGCAATCGCCACGGCACCCCCCAGGGTGTCCAACGCAGCGTTTTGGACATCCGCAGGCCATCCCGTGTCTAGCACCTGGGCCATGTGCGACCGGTAAATGGCCACCCCCACGCTGCCAAACACCGCAATGCCCACTGCACCGCCAAACTCAGCGCCTGTTTCAGCCAAAGCCGAAGCCGCACCGGCACGCTCCGGCGGAGCGCTGCTGATGATCAACTCGGTGCCCAAAGTAAACATCGGCGACAAACCCAAGGCCAGCACCACCGTGGCCACCACCAGCAGGCCCATGTTGGCCTGCACACCCAACACCGCCAACCCCGCAAAACCTGCAGCCGTGCCCAGCAAGCCCATCACCACCAGCCGGGCCTGGCCCAGGCGCTGCGCCAGCCAGGGGGTGATGTTGGTGCCCACCACAAAAGCCAAGGCCCAAGGCACAGTCCATGCGCCGGCCACCAGGGGGCTCAAGCCCAAAACCAGTTGCAAGTACTGCGCAATGTACACATACACACCAAACATGGTGAGGCAACTGAGCAAATACGTGCCCAACACCGGCACAAAGCCAGGTGCCTTGAACAGGGTCAAATCAATCAAGGGGTCTTTTAAATGGCGTTGCCTGCGAACAAACCGCACCAGCAGAAACAAGCCCGCCAACAAACTGCCCAGGCCAAGCACACCCGCACCAGATTCTGCCGTGTGCTTTAAGGCATAGATGACCAACAACACGCCAGCAAGTGACAGCCCTGCACTTGGCACATCCAGGCGACCTGCGGACTCGTCCTTGTATTCGGGCAGCAAACGCGGGGCGAGCACAAGCAGGAGCAGCATCACCGGCACGTTGATGAGAAACACCGAGCCCCACCAAAAAAACTCCAACAACACGCCCCCCACCAGTGGGCCCATCACCGCACCAATCGAAAAGCTGCTGATCCAGATGCCAATGGCCTTCATGCGCTCGGTGGGGTCGTCGAACATATTGCGGATGAGCGACAGCGTGGAGGGCGCAATGGTGGCCCCGGCCAGGCCGTGTAATGCACGGGTCACAATCAGCATCTCGGCGCTGGTGGAAAATGCGGCCAACACCGAGGCCACGCCAAAGGCCGCCGCACCCAACATCAGCAAACGCCTGCGCCCAATGCGATCGCCCAGCGTGCCCATGGTGATCAAAGCACCCGCCACCATAAAGCCATAAATGTCGACAATCCACAGCAATTGCGCACTGCTGGGCTGCAAATCTTCGCTGATAGCCGGTATGGCCAGGTTCAGCACCGTGAGGTCCATGGAATACAGCATACACGCCAGTGCAATGACTGACAGGCCGAGCCATTTGTTTGATCGAGTCGTGGTCATTTGGGATATTCGCAAAATCGGGCTTGTAATGACCCAGCGGAATCTGCACAGTTTAGGCCGCTAATTGGTATTGCTCAGCGGGTGTTCTCATGCCCAGCGCCTGGTGGGGTCTCTGGGTGTTGTAAAACAAAATCCAGTCTGCAATCACTCGGCTGGCATGCTGGATGGTTTCGAACCGGTGGCGGTGCACACACTGCTCTTTGAGGGTCCGAATCACCCGTTCCACAATACCGTTTTGCTCGGGGCTGTAGGGCGTTATGAACTCCTGTTGCAAACCATAGCTGCGCACCAGTGCGGTATAACTTCTGGAACAGAACACCAAGCCATTGTCTGAACGTAATAGGAAAGGATTTGTGACCTTTCCAAGCACTCCGAACCGATGGATAAGGGCTTGCTCCAGCGCAGACTCTGCCGTGGCTGATTTACCGCTTCTGCTCAAGTGCCAACCCAATAATTCTCGGGTGTGGCAATCGATGACCAAGGCCAAGCTTGCCCAACCATCTTTGCCACACCAAACACGGCAATTGACCAATCTGGACTGAAGCTTTTTTGGCTTCGCCGAAACTCGCAAGCTCGTTTTCTGGCACGCAACTCCAGCATGGCCTCCCCGCACGCTTCCTGGAGGTTTTTGATTTGCTTCTCATAGAGTTGTTTGACTTCAAAGGGCTTGGCTTTGAGAGCATTCTCCATGCCACGCTTGGCTTCATCGACCCAGTTCTCAATCTCAGGGGGCGATAAATCAAATGTTCGGCTGGCCTTTGAAACTTTGGTTTTGCCCTGAATGATGTCCATGACCAGGGCTGCTTTGCGCTTGGCTGTTCAGCGCTTGACGTCGCCGTTCATTCCTCTGCTCATCTGTGATTTCCTCTTCATTATCACCTGAGCAGAATTTCACTGGGTCATTACACTTAGATCCTATACATCAGATCCAAACAAATCACGCGTGTAGACTTTGTGCCGTACATCACGAATTTCGTCTGTCAGGCGGTTCGCTATGATCACTTCGGCCTTGGCTTTGAACGCTGTAAGATCGCGCAGCACCCGCGATTCAAAGAAGTATTGTTCATTGAGCGCGGGCTCATAAACTATCACCTCAACCCCCCTTGCCTTTATTCGCTTCATGATGCCCTGCACCGAGGACGCTCGGAAGTTGTCAGAACCCGCCTTCATGATCAGACGATGAACGCCAACCACCTTGGGGCTGCGCCTTAAGATCTCATCGGCCACG
>DASUEC010000032.1:0-4314 GCA_036275255.1 Limnobacter sp.
GTACCAATGGTACGAGGGCGCGCATCCATGCGGATGCGGAGCGACTTGTTGAAAAACTTCTGCGAGAGGTCAAGTTCAATCAACTTGTTGGTGAGGTCCAGTACACCCGACCTCAGGCCCTTCAGAAAAGTCTCCACGAACACAGCCATCAGCAAACCACTGAACAACACCCAAAGCGTGTTGGTGGCCTGGTTGGGAACCACCCGGTCATACACCTGCATGGCAAACAAAGACGCCGCCAAAGCCAACAAGTTGATTACGACAGAGGCCACAACAACATGGCCATAACGCCCATAATGCCTTCTCAGCGTGTGCCAAAACAAATCCGAGGCCAATGCCTCGCTGGGATCACGGCGTTTCATTGGAGGACCTTTTATCCGGGGATTCTTGCATTTCATACACAACCCAACCATCCTGCTTCACCTGGCGGTTGATGGTCAGGCCAGGAAGTGGTTCAACATTCTCGCGACCGGGCTTGCTGGCCAGTTTGTCTGCGGTGTTTGCATTGATCAGGCTCAAGGCCTGAAACTGAGCTGTTAATAGCCGGTACCTGTTGTCAACCACGCTGAGTTCACTTTGCGTGAGTTCGCGCTGCCCATTCAACACATCCACCCATGAGCGTTTTCCCGCCTGAAATTGCTTGTAAAAACTGTCAACAATTTCCCGATTGGACTGTTGTATGGAGCCGAGCTTTTCAACCAGTTGTGAACTCACCAGGATCTCCCCCCACAACTGCTTGACCTGCTGCTGCAATTCCTTGACTGAAGCCCTGGCCTCGCTGTCGGCAGCCATGGCTCGCCTCCTTAAGGCATTGGCTGAAGAAAGCGCTGACAAACCTGCACCTGGCTGGTATTGAAGGTATGCAATCAGCCGCGAATCTCTAAAATCTGTGGGCACATTGTTCTGCACCTCCTCGGCAACCAACACCACTTGAGGCTTTAGCCGGGCCCGGCTGGCGTCTGCATCTTTCAGTTGAGCCTGGCTTGAAGCCCTCAGGCTGCTGATTCGGGCCGATTTCTCCTCGGCCAGTGCCAGAAACGCCTGTTCATTGTCGAATGGCAAGTGCGGAGCAATGACTGGATTGACGTGTCCCACTGGGCGATCAATCAAATTGGCAAGAATCTCCAGTGCACGTTCGTATTGGACTTTCGACTCAAACAAATCCGCTTGAGCCAAGGTTAAGCGATTGCTCGCCAACTGGCTGTCACTGAGCGTACCCACCTGCTGTTCCAATCGGCGTGCCATTGCCTCAGCAAGTTTTTCATGTTCCAACACTGAGCGATTGTTGACTTCTGCCCGCTCCAGATGACGAAGCGCATTCAAATAGGTGCGAATGCCCAAATCGACAATGGCCAAATGGACATTGTTTACATCTGATTCAGAACTTGACCTGCGCAGGTCCGCAGCCTCAATCGATTTACCGATTGCTCCGAATGTGTACAAGGGCTGAGACAGCTGGATGCTTGACTGCTGCCCACCACCACCGATGGCCCCTTGTTGATAAGACAGCGCAGGGTAGCGCTGCCAATCTGCAGCGCTTTTGTCAAACTCCGCCGCCTCTAGCCGCTGACGTGCAGCTTCCACATTGGGATGCTTTTGCAGTTCAGTGATGAGATCGGATAAGGTGAGCGCTTGGGCGTTCGATACCAGGCAACATGACGCCACCAGCGCTGTTGCCAAGCGAGCACTGATTGCCATGAAATCCATGTTTGAATCGGGTTTGAGTACTGGTCGACTGCCGAACCTTATATATTTTTTGTGACAGTTTTTGTATCAACCTGGTTTACTTTTTCTTGCCAGGATTGGCCTTGTTCCGCCGAATGACCGACTCAATCAATGTCTGGGCTTCTTTCAAATCTTTCAAGGTTCGCTCAGCAACCGGCAGATCATCCACCGCATGAATTGCATGCTCCAGAGCTTTGCGTACGTTCTTTAGTTCTTTGATGAAATCATCCATGATCGAGACCTGTAACAACGGATCCGTAGTGTAGCGAATCTGTCAGCATTCTTACCTGGTCTTTAAGCGAGGGAAACCTCAGCATGACATGTCACGATTGTCACAAATCAATTTGCCTCACGTTAATATGCAAACCCATTGTTGATTCAGTCGATGGCTCATCGAAGTGCTGCGCACTCTGCCAAAGTGGGGCTGTGACGGCATCGAACCCGCATCAAAAACGTCATCATCTCCGGGTGATAAACCCCCTCAGCAGTGAGCTGTGCCCTGGCCTCATCCATCATGCGCATGTATTTGATTTTCTCCTGCGCTTCCAGTGTCATCCAGTAACGCTCGGGCACGGTTTTCTCAAGCTTTTTTATGACCTCAATGCCCTGATCCAAAAACCTCAAGCCAAACTTTCGGAGCTTTTTGATCTTGTCATCCAGATCGGGAATTTCTTTCTCGAATTTCGTTCGGTTGATGACGGCAGAGCCCGTCACTTGCCCCAATGGGAGATTGAACACAGCCCCTTTGGTGCCCAAACCACGATACAACTCGAATGGGCCATAGGCCAAGGCTGGTGCGGCAATAATGTCCACCACCCCGTTGTTGAATTTTTGCGCAAAGTTGCTGATGTCGCTGGCCACTGGCTGGGCACCAATTTGCTGAACCATTTTTGCCTGGCTTGAATCCCACTCCAGCACCGCCACTTTCTTTCCGGCTGCCTTCTCCAGGGAATTGATTGCCCGGTCGTTCACCATCACATAGGCTGCGCCCAGAGGTGCCATTCCAACCACTTGATAGGGATGATTGATGGAGCGGGCATACATCTTGTCACTGCCCATCAACACGGAGATTGCTGTCTTGACCTCTTCATAAGTCATCAATGCGCCCACCGCATCAAAACTGCCCATGAAAAAGTTGTAGCTGCGCGCCCTCAGGGTAGACATGCCCACCGCATCACACGCCCCCACCTTGAAGGAGTTTGCAGCAACCGATTCATTGTTGAAAGGCAGCAGCTCGGCATGCACATTCCATCGCTTGGCCTCGAGCGCTACATCCTGGGCGATGGAAAAAACCGGCCCGTTGCGGCCCATGATGTCGAAGATGCAGATTTTCAGATGAAATGGCTTTTCAAGCGGGGGCACTTCTTTCATCAGCTCGTTGGCCACCGAAGAGATGGTGGACTGGATGACAGCCCTCGAAGGCAACTCCGGTTGGCCTTTTTCCTGGATGGAATCGATTGCAGACTGAATCACCCCGGTGGACTTTCCGGAAATCCGCTCTTGTGCCGACACGGGAAAAACACATCCGAGCAACAACAGAATAGAAACAAACGACTGCCTGCACATTGTATAAGTCATTATCAACCCCTTAAAAAAGGCGACTCTGTTCCGGATGGCTGTGTTTATTTCACCGTGGTTTGATAAAACAAACCAGCAAGATTGTGTACCCTTCGTATGTTCAATTGTGCATCGTTTCGGGCAATCACCAGGGCTGTTGCCGCCTGGTTGGTTTCTCGCACAGAATTAAGCACGTCAAGCCAGGATCGTTTTCCTGCCTGAAACTGACGCAGCATGCTTTCAAAAAACTCCTGGTTTGAGTCCAGCACCTTGGCGAGGTTTTTTTCCTGACTCAAATTGATCTGCATGTCGTTGTACAAGGTGGCACAGCGCTCGGTAAGCTCAAGCTGCGCTGCCTGAATATCCAGTTCAGCGGCCAAGGCGCGTGATTGAGCTGCCGCCGCAATGCTGCCCGCAGACAGACCTGCCCCTGGCTGATACTGCAGGGCAGTAATCAGGCGGTTGTCAGCAAACTGCGAAGGCACATTCGACTCAACACGCTCTGCACGCAGCACCAGTTGCGGCTTTGTGGCTGCAACGGCAACGCGTGCATCGTGCTCCAGTGCAACTTGCTCAGCGGTCAGGCGTTTGATCAGGGGTGAGAAACTGCTCGCCAGCTGTTGGAGCTCTTCCTCACTGCCAACTTTGGGCGACAAAGCTTCAGGCGCCCTGAAAGACACTGAGTTCACCTTGATCAGGCTGCGCAATGTAGCCACTGCTTTCTCATGCTGCGACACGTAAACAGCCAATTGGTTTTCAGTTTGATCCAGGCGCGTCTGAGCCAGCAACAAATCACTTTGGCTGGCCACCTCGCCATCAAAACGGCGTTGAACCGTGTCGCGAAGATCACGGTGCTGCACAACAAACTGCTGCTGTACATCCACCAGCTCGCGGGTTTTGTTGACATCAAAAAACGCCTGCAGCACCCGGTCGACCAGATCCACCTTGGATTCATCAACAGCCACAGTGGCTGCGTTCACCCGATGCTCGGCTGCGGAAATTCCTGCATCTATCCGCCCAAAAGCGTACAAG
>DASUEC010000033.1:0-3738 GCA_036275255.1 Limnobacter sp.
GGACTGGCCTTTGTCTCAGTTGATGGACAAGCAGGAGCCCGCGGAGGGCGCGGACGCTGCCGAGTCTCTGGCTGTGGACTTGCGTGGTAACGCCCTGGATGATGACTTCATGGGCAGTGGAAGTTTGGCACAGGATCCCGAGGAAGGGGCGATTGCCATTGCCAACGCGGCAGAATCCGTCCTGGAAGATTTTTCTTCTTTGCCAGCCAGCTTGTTGGAACTGATTGAGCAGGCTCTGGAAGACGCGCGGGCCAACCAAGAAGAGATTTCCCCCGAGTTTGACGGGTCTGGCAGTGGCCAGGCCGTCGTCCGTGACTGGATTGATTCATCCTTGCGTGACGCAGCGGCCTCTGCACGTGAGTTTTTTCAGGGCGAGATTCGAGGTGAAGGCCGAGAGGCCATACAAACAACGGTGGACGCCTTGGGCAGTCCCTTGTTGAGTGAGGCGTTCGAACCGCTTTTGGCTGTTGATTACTACGCCGCTGCTGCCGATGTCATCAATGGCCTGCTTGATGCCGTTGCCCAACCGATCGGATCTGCATCGCTTCCCCGCATTGGCCCTTTGCTGGACAATCCCAGAGAGGAACTGGCCACTTATCTCGGCTGATGCACAACTCGCCGAAAAGGGTGGAGGAATACCCCCCTTCTTAAGGATATGGGTTTGCTTGCAATCGTTCACAATGTTCAGTGTGTGATTACGATTGAACAGCCCACATGAACTATTCCAACGACCGGGATCCCGCAGAGTCCACCACCGAAATGATCGAAATTCTTCTTTTTTCCTTGGGGGGAAAGGAGACGTTCGGTTTGAACGTGTTCAAGATCAGGGAGGTGACAGAAATGTTGCCTGTGACCCAGATTCCGGGTCAGCAGGGAGCGATGAGCGGGATTATTTCTTTGCGGGGGCAGGTGCTGCCTGTGGTGTCTTTGGGGGATGCCATTGGCATGAACGATGGTTCGCCCAATTCCAAGCTGATCATCTCGGAGTTTGCCTCCCGCTCGGTTGCCTTCGCTGTTGCAAACGTGGACAAAATCGTTCGCGTGCCATGGTCCGAGGTCAAACCTCCTCAACGATATGATTCCGAGCAAGGCTTCGTGTTCGGCGTGGTGATGTTGAAAGAGGGGCGCCTTGTTTCTTTGGTTGACATCGAAAGCGTTTGCCACCGGGTGTTGCCAGAGTCTGACGCCGAAAGCCAGGCTCCCCAAAAGGCAATCCATGTCAACCGCGAGGCCCGCGTATTTTTCGTGGATGATTCGCTGGTGGCGCGTCGCAAAATCAGCGAAGTGCTTGATGCCCTTGGTGTTCAGCACAGTCATGCAGTCAACGGCGTGGAGGCGGAGCAAAAGCTGTTGGCCTTGGCCAGTTCAGCTGAGCTGCAGGACAAGCCTGTTCAGGAGAAGGTTTCTTTGGTGCTGGTGGATGAGGAGATGCCGGTCATGGACGGCTGTACATTGACACGCAAACTCCGCAGTGATCCACGCTTCAAAAACATTCCCGTCATCATGTATTCGTCCCTGACATCGGATGAAAATGCCAGGCGAGGCATGGACGCTGGTGTGAACATCTATGTGAGAAAGTTTGATTCTGCTTCCCTGTCCAATGCGATCGGTCAACTTCTGAGCCATGCCTGATAAACTACAGGCCAGTGAAACTGATTTTGACGGCTGGCCTGAAACGGCATGAATCCATTTGACAGTGAGCTCCTCGAGCAGCTCTCCGAAAAGATAGCGTCTGACCTGCGCGAGCACGGCCTGTCTGTGCAGGAAAATGCCTTGCCTGAGGCGTGGGTCACCGCACTAAGGGCCAGCATGATGGCCTTTCCACCAACGCTTTTTCGCTCCGCAGGGGTTGGGCGCATGGGGGATCACCAGCGGTCTGAAGCAATCCGGCGGGATCGGATTGCCTGGATCGAACCCCTTGATGATGCTTGCACCGCGTGGTTGGATTGGAGCCGGGGTTTGCAGCTTTGTTTGAACCGGCAATTGATGTTGGGTCTGTTTTCTTTTGAAAGTCACTTTGCCCATTATCAGCCCGGCGCATTTTATAAAAAGCATCGGGATGCATTCAAAGGGCAGGCCAATCGGGTGCTTTCTGTGGTCACCTACCTCAATCCGCAGTGGCAGGCTTGCCACGGCGGCGAGTTGGTGATTTACGATCCTCAAGATGAAGCGCGTGAGTTGCGGCGCGTGCTTCCCAAGCCGGGAACCCTGGTGGTCTTCCTGAGTGAAGATTTTTTGCACGAGGTGCTGCCTGCCACAGTCGACCGGTACAGCATTGCAGGTTGGTACCGGGTGAATTCATCGGGACGTCATCGGATAGACCCGCCAGTTTGAAACAAGCCGGAGCTGTTCACCACCGAAGCACACGAGGGCCGGCCAAAGCACCGAGCACACCAACCAGCACAATCCCAAGGGTGTACCAAAGCGCCACAAAAATTGGTGATGACTCTGTGCAGGCCAAAGCGTACCCCATGGCGCCGAGCGAACCCGCAAACACGCCGCATCCAAATCCTGCTGCAGCTGGGCGCGTCGGGGCCAGGCTGCGCATGGCCCAAAGGCTGCCCACCAGCCCCGGCAGGGAAACCAGAGCAATCAACCATGGGCAGGCGATCCAAGAGTGCCCCCACAGCAATGCCTGTTGCTGATCGAGGTCGGCTTGAAAATAGTGCAAGCAGCCGAACAACAGCGATGCGCTCACCACACAGGCCGCCGCTGTGCTTGCCGATTTGCTTGGGGCGCCTGGTTTGCCGAGCTGAACAAACAAGCACCCTGTGGCAAACGCCAACACGCCGGCGTATGCGAGTTTTAGCCAAGGTGCGGGTGTAAACAGCATGTTCGCCGGGATTGGGCCAAGCAGCGCGAGTGCAATGACACCTGCGCTGAGCAGGCCAATGGCTGCGACCCGCGAGGCGCATCGTTGCACAAAACCGGTGTCTGCCGGCCCGGCTTGAGCACTGAGCAATTCAATCAATTCCTGTGTTTTCATGCATTGCTCCCGACCAATGCCGATAGCCGCTTTAATCCCCGGTGCACCTGCACCTTGAGTGCGGGCACCGATACGCCAGTGCGCAAGCTGGCCTCCTGCATGGACAGGCCTTCGATCTTTGTCAGTGTCAGGGCGAGTTGCTGCGCTTTTGGCAATTGAGCAAGAAGGGACATCAAATCACGGCCGGTGCCATGGGCTTCTTCCTGATTGGGCAGCTCAAGCTCGTCGATGTCGTCGATATTGTCATGCAATGCCTCCCGTCGACCACGTCGTCGCCAAAGGTCCACCAGCTTGTGACGTGCTATGGCGAACACCCAACTGCTCACCGGCAGACCACTGTCGTACGTGCCTCGTTGCAAATGCAGGGCAATCAGCGTTTCTTGAACCAAATCTTCCACCTCATCTGGCAAACCCTGCAGCCTTCTGCCGAAATACTGGCGCAGCCGCTTGGCTATTGCAGACAACGCATCGCGATAGGCAACACTGTCTCCCTCCTGGGCTCGTGCCCAAAGGGGTTTCAGCTTGGCTTCAAATTCATCGGGAGCGCTGTTGGAGGTCAATTCGTCAAAACGGGATATTCGGTTACAGAAAAATGATTCTTCAACTCAAAGATGAAACAACACTATCACATCCGTGTGACCCTCTATAATGGTTCACGTTTTAAATACTCGCTTGCCAAGGACTTATAACCCATGCCAACCATGAAAACGCGCGCTGCTGTGGCCTGGGGGCCAGGTTTGCCCCTCAGTGTT
>DASUEC010000034.1:0-12148 GCA_036275255.1 Limnobacter sp.
TGTTGTCATAACCGTCACTGACTTTTAATCTCAGGAATGCCCATGAATCTGTTTCGTAGTACGTTGTTCCCGGCCCGCTTGGCCGCTGCCGCCGCGATGGTGGTCTCTCTGGCCACGTTCACTGGGGCTGTCAACGCAGCCACCAAAGCGGAGGTCGATCGAATCACCGCCGCAGTCAATGATGCATTGGGCGGTTCAGGGATCAAGGTGCTGTCGGTCACCGACCTGGAGTTCATCAATGGGCTCTTTGAAGTGGTGGTGAGCCACAATGGCAGCAAAAAAATCATTTACACCAATGCGAGCGGCAGCCATCTCATCCTGGGGGAGTTGCTCGAGGCCAAATCCATGACCAACCTCACTGAGGCACGCATGGACAAACTCAATGCGATCAATTTTGACAAAGACCTGCCCGTTAAGTTGGCGTTGAAGACCGTTTACGGCACGGGCAGTCGCAAAATTGCGGTGTTTGAAGACCCCAACTGCGGTTACTGCAAACGATTTCGCAAAGAAACCCTGACCAAATTGCAAGACACCACGGTTTACACCTTTGTGTTCCCCGTGCTTGGCCGGGATTCCCTGGACAAGGCTCAAAAGGTGATGTGTGCCGAAAACAAATCCAAGATGTGGGATGACTGGATGCTCAATGACCAATCCCCCTCAGGCAAAGGGGACTGCAATCCGCCCATCAATGAGTTGGTGAGCTTGGGCCGGAACATGGGCGTGACTGGCACACCCACTGTGTTTTTTCAGGATGGCACGCGCGCCAGCGGCGCGATCCCGGCCGCCGATTTAAACCGTCGGATTGCCGCGGCAGCACGCGGCAAATAGGTCGCCCTGCAATGCTCAACTGCCCTGTGTGGGCAGTGGTTCACTCTTGGGCCAAATCAACCACATTTTAAGTGGTTGGCGTGTAAGACCAGCTGCATGACCCGCCTCTTCGCCCGTGCCCCAAAAGTAATCGGCGCGGATGCGGCCCCGGATGGCACCGCCGGTGTCTTGAGCCAATGTACCTTGCTCAATGGCCTGTTGGTTAACTGGGTCGGTCGACTCAATCCAGAGCATGCTTCCATAGGGCACACGCTGACGATCAATTGCAAGGCTGAGCTTTGGGGTCAAGGGCAGGCCCAAGGCGCCAATCGGGCCATCTTCAGGCCTCAGTATCTTGTTTTCCTTAAAAAACACCACGCTGGGGTTTTCATTCAGAAGCGAATCCAGTTTGCCGGGGTTGGCACGCACCCATTCGCGAATCCCAGGGATGGTGGCTTGCGCTGCAGTCAAGGCACCTTGTTCAACCAGCGCTTTGCCTATCGACTTGTAGGGGTGGCCGTTTTGCTCTGCATAGCTCAGCCGTATGGTGCTGCCATCGGTCAGCTTGATTCGCCCTGAGCCCTGCACCTGCAACAAAAATGCATCCAGCTTGTCGTTGACCCACACGATGGGCTTCTCTCGCTCAGGTCCAATGCGCTCCCATTCTGCGCGGCTGAAAAATGGGATCAGGCTGTCGCCCTGCAAACGCCCGCGCAGCCGTTTTCCCTTCAGTTCGGGGTACAAATCATCCAGCTTGACGGTGATCAGGTCGCTGGGCACCCCATACAGTGGCACCGTGTATGGGCCGTGGGGCTTGCGGCTGCCTTGGAGCATCGGTTCATAATAGCCAGTCAGCAGCCCCTCTTTTTTTCCGTCTTCCTGTTGAAATTGCCAAACCTCAAAATTGCTCTCCATCCAGAGCTGTGCGGGCACTTGCGCCTGCGCAGCCAGGTTTTGTCTTGCTCTGCGGCAAGCTTCCAGCAAGCCGTTTGGCGTGGCTTTGCGCTTGGCCAGTGCATTGCCGTTGTTGGAGCACTGGCTTGCAAATGCCTCCAGGAATGCCGTGTGGTTCGCTTTTGACCAACCAGGCAACTCGGTAAAATCGGACTTCACCAGCATGGGCAGAACCTTCACCTCGCTGCCGGCTTGGCCGGGCAAAGGGGCTTTGTCCTTTGGGCAGGAGCAATCTGCCGGTGGCGCGTTCGGAACCGTGGTGCAGCCCGCTACAATAAAGGCGGCCAAGGCAAGTTTGGTCAGCTTTTTCAATGGGGGTGTTGTTGTCATGTGGTTGCTCATTGCTGAAATGCTCTTGGCGCTCGGTGTGATTGTGTTCATCATGTGGTGGACAATGCGAGCCCGGGTTGATCATCCCGCTTTGCCCCCCGATGATGGCGAGCAAATCAATCACACGGGGCCCACCCAGGACAATAAAGGTACCGGTTCTGATCAACCCCCAAACCGATAGTTCAACTGTTCAATGAAGCGTGCGTGGCATTGAGAGCAGGAACTCGGGCACAGGCACCTCAAACTGCTCGCCCCCTTCGCCGACAAAGGTGTATTCGCCGCGCATGGTGCCCACTGGCGTGGGCAGTGGGCAACCGCTGGTGTACTCAAAGCGCTCGCCGGGTTTGAGTACGGGCTGCTCCCCCACAACGCCGTCACCCCGCACCTCTTGCACGATGTTGTGCGCATCGGTGATCACCCAGTGCCTGCTCAGCAATTGGGCGGTGCGTTTTCCCACATTTTCTATTTCAATGGTGTAGGCAAACACATAAGGGCCCTTGTCTTTGTCGCTTTGTTCTTCAAGGAACTGGGTGTTTACCCGCACTTCAAACTGATAGGCGCTGGGCGCGAAGGTGCTGCTCATGGATGCTTGGGCGGTTGGTGGACGCAAAATTCACATCGCGAAAGTATGAAGGCAAACCTTCATTTTCACAAATCCGAACTGCCGATCCTGTCTGGAAGCTTTGACGGATTCGTTTAAACTGATGGGCTGTTGTTCAACCAATCGCCACAGCCATGAATCCCTTCGTCATTGCCCCCAGTATTTTGTCAGCCGACTTCGCCCGCCTGGGTGAAGAGGTTAAAAATGTGATCGCCGCCGGCGCCGACTGGGTTCACTTCGACGTGATGGACAACCATTATGTGCCCAACCTGACCGTGGGTCCGCTGGTGTGCGAGGCCTTGCGCCCCCACACCACGGCTTTGATTGATGTACATCTCATGGTGAGACCCGCCGACCGAATCATCCCGGATTTTGCCAAAGCGGGTGCCAACCTCATCAGCGTGCATCCGGAAGGCACCGACCATCTGGACCGCACACTGGGGCTCATCCGTGATCAGGGCTGTCAGGCTGGTGTCGTGCTGAACCCGGCCACGCCGGTGGCCTGGCTGGATCACGTGATGGACAAGCTGGACCTTGTTCTCATCATGTCGGTCAACCCGGGGTTTGGCGGGCAAAGTTTCATCCCTCAGGCTTTAAACAAGCTCAGCGAAGTGCGCAAGCGCATCGACGCACACATGGCTGCGGGTGGGCAAAACATACGCCTTGAGGTCGATGGCGGCGTCAAACCCGACAACATTGCCCAAATCGCCAAAGCCGGTGCAGACACCTTTGTTGCGGGTTCTGCCATCTTTGGCAAGCCCGACTACAAAGCCGTGATCGACCAAATGCGTGCCGAACTCTCGAGCGTTCGCTGATTATGCAGACGCGCGCAGTACTGTTTGATCTGGACGGCACTTTGCTGCACACCGTGCCCGACCTGGCGGCCGCGGTGAATGCCATGCTGGCCGATCTGGGCAAACCTTCAATCCCTGAGGAGCAAGTCGGCGTTTACATCGGCAAGGGGGCTGAAAATTTGGTCCATCGCAGCCTGACCGGCAGCATGACGGCGCGGGCCAGCCAGGCAGAATATGATCAGGCCATGCGCATTTGGCAGGGGCATTACACCCGGCTCAATGGCCAGGGCGCAACGCTTTATCCAGGGGTGCTTGATGGGTTAAATGCCTTGAGGGCTGCTGGTTTGAAGCTCGCCGTGGTCACCAACAAACCCGAGCGTTTCACCCACCCCCTCTTGGAGCGAGCCGGCTTGGACCATTATTTTCAGGTCGTGGTGGGCGGCGACACCTGCATCGAAAAAAAGCCCAGCCCGATGCCCATCCTGCACGCCTGCCGTGTGTTGGGCGTAGAGCCAAAGCAGGCGTTGATGATTGGTGACTCTCACAACGACGCGCAAGCAGCCAAGGCGGCGGGCACGCCTTGCTGGCTTTTGCCGTATGGCTACAACGAAGGCTTGCCCGTGCAGAACACCCCCTGCGATGCCTACATCGAAACCATTGCGCAGGCCGCCGAGCGCTTGCTGGCCCACAAGGTGCATCCATGATCTCCAAATCCGAATTTGACGACCTGGTCGTCCAAGGTTACAACCGCATCCCTTTGGTGGCGCGTTGCTACGCCGACCTGGACACGCCATTGTCCATTTATTTCAAATTGGCCAATCAAGCCAACACTTTCCTTCTCGAGTCCGTGATTGGCGGCGAGCGTTCCGGGCGTTACTCCTTTGTGGGGCTCCCTTCGCGCATCACCCTGAAAGCTGTCGAAAACCGGGTGGAGGTGTTCCAGGCCAAGCCTGGTGGTCAGGCCGAACTGCTGGAAACTTTCACGGGTGACCCGCTGCAGTTTGTCGAGCAGTACCACGCCCGGTTCAAGGTTCCGCTCATGGCGGGTGTGCCTCGTTTTTTTGGTGGCCTGGCGGGTTATTTTGGCTACGACACCGTGCGCTACATGGAACCCCGTCTGGAAAAAACCCGCAAGAGCGACGACCTGGGGATTCCCGACATCCTGCTGATGCTCACCGACCGGCTTGCCGTGGTGGACAACATCCAAGGCACCATTCAATTGATTGTGTTTGTCGACCCTGCCCAGGCCAATGCCTACAACGCCGGTGTGGCTGAGTTGAAAACGCTCATGGCCACCCTGCGCAAGCCAATCGCCATTCCTGTGAGCGGGCCGGCCGAGCCCACGCCCATTGAGCGGAGCATGCCCAAAGCCCAGTTTTTCGACATGGTTGCCCGTGCCAAAGAGTACATCGCAGCAGGCGATGTGATGCAGGTGGTGTTGGGCCAGCGGCTGTCCAAGGCATTCACCCAGGACGCACTCATGCTTTACCGTGCACTGCGATCACTCAATCCCTCGCCTTATTTGTTCTATTACAACTTTGGTGATTTTCAGGTGGTGGGTTCATCGCCTGAAATTCTCGTTCGGCAAGACCAGGACGATGGCCATGCCGCGCCTGTTGTTACCCTTCGCCCCATCGCAGGCACCCGCCCGCGCGGCAAGACGCCGGCAGAAGATGCCGCCCTGGCCGATGAGTTGCTGGCCGATCCCAAAGAGATCGCCGAGCACGTCATGCTGATTGACCTGGCGCGCAACGACGTGGGGCGAATCGCCCAAACCGGCAGCGTGCAAGTCACCGAAAAAATGATCATCGAGCGTTATTCCCATGTGATGCACATCGTGAGCAATGTGCAAGGCCAGCTCAAACCGGGCTTGGGTGCCATGGATGTATTGCGTGCAACCTTCCCCGCAGGCACATTGTCGGGCGCACCCAAGGTGCGCGCCATGGAAATCATTGACGAACTCGAGCCCACCAAGCGTGGCGTATACGGCGGGGCATGTGGATACCTCAGTTTCACAGGCACCATGGATGTGGCCATCGCCATCCGCACGGGCGTCGTCAAGGACGGAACCCTGTATGTGCAGGCAGGTGCCGGTGTTGTGGCAGATTCAGTGGCCGAGAGCGAATGGCAAGAAACCGAAAACAAGGCCCGAGCCGTGATGCGCGCCGCCGAGCTTGTTCAACAGGGGCTGGACGGTGAGTTGGGCTGACAGGGCGCTTCAGGCGCCTGTGTTAAAATCGCAGTCATTCCATTCCCATCCCCGTCATGCAGGTATCCGTCCATGCTGTTGATGATCGATAACTACGACAGTTTCACCTTCAACCTGGTCCAGTACTTTGGCGAGTTGGGGCAAGAGGTCCATGTGGTCCGCAACGATGCCATCACCGTGGCGCAGGCCAAGGCCCTGAAACCGTCGGCTGTGTGCGTCTCGCCGGGGCCGTGTTCGCCAGCGCAGGCCGGTATTTCCATACAAATCATTCAGCAAATGGCAGGTGTGGTGCCCGTGCTGGGGGTGTGCCTGGGCCATCAGGCCATCGGTGAGGCATTTGGGGGCAGGGTGGTTCGCGCCAAAACCATCATGCATGGCAAAACCTCCCCGGTGCATCACAGCAATGTGGGGGTTTTTGAAGGTTTGCCCAATCCCTTGACCTGCATTCGCTACCACTCCCTGGCCATTGAGCGGGAAAGCCTGCCCGATTGCCTGGAGGTCACCGCACACACCGCGGACGGCGAGATCATGGGGGTTCGCCACAAAACCCTCGACGTCGAGGGCGTGCAGTTTCATCCAGAGTCCATCCTCAGCGATCGAGGCCACGATCTGCTCCGCAATTTCCTCAAGCGTGTTCGTGCACAGCACACCGCATAACTGTTGGTGCTCTCCATGTCTCAAGTGTTCAACTACACGGCCACCCTCAACCAGCTTCTCGCTGGCAACAACCTGTCGCACGCCGACACACGCAGTGCTTTCGAACAACTCCTCAGTGGAGGGCTAACGCCCGCACAAATCGCGGGTTTGCTTGTGGCAATGCGCATCAAGGGCGAGACGGCCGACGAAGTGGCCGCTGCAGCCCAGGTCATGCGGGATCTGGTCACCCCAGTGCATCTGCCCGCAGGCATGGAAGTGGTTGACCTGTGCGGCACGGGGGGCGATGGTGCCCAAACCTTCAACATTTCCACCGCCTGCATGTTTGTGCTGGCTGCAGCCGGGGCCAAAGTGGGCAAGCACGGTGGTCGCAGCGTGTCGTCCAACTCCGGCAGCGCCGATGTGCTCGAGCTCATGGGGGCCAACATCAATCTCAAGCCAGAGCAGGTTGCACAGTCCATCGCGGCGGTGGGCATTGGTTTCATGTTTGCGCCCAACCATCACAGTGCCATGCGTTTCGCGGGGCCGGTGCGCAAAGAGCTTGGCGTGCGCACGCTCTTCAATATTCTCGGGCCGCTCACCAACCCAGCGCATGCCAAACGCCAGGTCATGGGGGTTTACAGCCCCACGCTGTTGAATCTACAGGCCGAAGTGCTCAAGCAACTGGGGTCTGTGCAGGCGCTCATTGTTCACGGGGCCAACGGCATGGACGAGCTCAGCATCGAATGCGAGTCCAGCATTGCAGAACTCAAAGATGGTGAAATTCGCCACTACACCATTGCGCCCGAGGACTTTGGCCTGCAGCGCTCATCACACGCGGCATTGCGGGCCGCCTCCGTGCAAGAGTCCAAGGACAAAATTTTCCACGCCTTGCAAAAGCAGGGTGATGCCGTGTGCGACATTGTGTTGCTTAACAGCGCAGCCGGTTTGTACACCGCTGGCTTGGTTGACAATCTCAAAGCGGGTGTCGATCTGGCCAGGGCCACCGTGGCCAGCGGCGCAGCCTTCAAAAAGCTTCATGCCTTTGTGGAATACACCCAGGCCGCGGGCAAGTTGTGAGCACACCATGAGCGATATTCTCGACAAAATTCTGGCCACCAAACGTGAAGAAATTGCCCTCGGCAAGCAAGTGCTCTCCGAGATGCAATGGCTGGGCAAGGCGGCCCAATTGCCCCCGGCTCGCGGGTTTGCAGCGGCCATGAAAGCGGCCGTGACTCAGGGCAAGCCTGCCGTCATTGCAGAAGTCAAACGTGCCAGCCCCAGCAAGGGCGTATTGCGCGAGCCTTTTGATCCGGTGGAAATTGCCAAAAGCTACGCGGCGCATGGCGCCACCTGCCTGTCTGTGCTCACCGATGTTCAGTACTTCAAAGGTGCGCCGCAGTACCTGGACATGGCCCGCGAGGCCAGTGGCCTGCCTGCCATCCGCAAAGATTTCATCATCGACACCTACCAAGTGGTGCAAGCCCGTGGTTTGGGTGCCGACGCCATTTTGTTGATTGTCTCGGCTCTTGCTTTGCCGCAGTTGCTTGAGCTGGAGCAATGCGCCAATGAGCTAGGCATGGATGTGCTGGTGGAAGTGCACGATGCAGCCGAGATGGACATTGCCTTGCACTTGAAAACCCCTTTGATTGGCGTGAACAACCGCAATTTGCGCACCTTCGAAACCAGCCTGCAAACCACCCTGGATTTGCAGCACAAAGTGGATGCAAGCCGCTTGCTGGTGACCGAAAGCGGCATTGCCAGCCGCGAGGATGTGGCGCTCATGCGCAGCCACAACATTCATGCCTTTTTGGTTGGTGAGGCCTTCATGCGCGCGCCGTCACCGGGGCAGGCGCTTGCGGACCTCTTCTACTGAGCTCAATGGCCACCCCTGTGTGCGCTTTTAACGCCAGGGCGGATTGAGCGTTTTCTCGTCACGGTCCGGGCTCGGCTCGATGGCCCATTCATTGGAGCGCCCGGCCACGGGTTTCAGGTCAAAGTGTTTCAAGCGCTCGGCCCGAAACCCGATCATTCGAATCACCCCTTCCGGGTCTGCATTGTTCAAACACCGTTTGTAGTTCGCCTCGGTCAACCGCTTTGTGCCAATGGCCACCAACACATCACCTGCCGACACGCCGGCGAGGTGAGCGGGTGAACCGTTGATGACCTGCTTCACCACCATGCCTTCGGGTTTGAACAGGCCATGCAAACCCAAATAAACAGACTCTTTGGGGGGCACTTCAGTGAGGCCAAATCCGTGGCTTGCAAACAGCTCGGCCAGCGGCAATTCAATGGTTTGATTTGTCCAGGCCTCAATTTCTGTGCGCAGGTCCAGCCCCGTGGCCCGCTCAACCAGCGCCGCAAACTCCTCTTCGCCCAAGCCAATCCCAGTCAAGCCTTTTTCCTGCCACATCCGCCGCATCACGCAATCCAGGCTGTGTTTGCCCTCCGTGCGTTGGCGCACAGTGCTGTCCAGGCAAAATGCCACCAGCGCCCCTTTGGTGTAATAGCTCACGATTGCGTTCGGTGCGTTCTCGTCTTGCCGGTAATACTTGGTCCATGCTTCAAAAGAACTCTCGCTCACACTTTGCAGAAGGCGCCCCGGCCCTTTCATCACCTGCGCAATCGTCTTCGCAAAAGCCTTCAGGTAGGCAGCCTCATCATAAAACCCGGCGCGCGCCAGCATCAGGTCGTCGTAATACGAAGTAAAGCCTTCAAAGATCCACAACAGCCGGGTGTAATTTTCTTCATCAAGCCGGTAGGGCACAAAAGCCGCCGGTTTCATCCGCTTCACATTCCAGCTGTGAAAATACTCGTGGCTGCACAAGCCCATGAAGGTTTCATACCCTTTGGGCGCGGCTGCTACACCACGTTGTGGCAGGTCAGCCCGTGCACACAGCAGGGCTGTGCTATTGCGGTGTTCCAGGCCCCCATAGCCATCATCGGTCGCATGCACCATGAACACATAACGGTCAAAAGGGGCGCGCTTGCTGTCAGGTTCAAACAGCGCAATCTGGGCCTCGCACACCGGCTTGAGGTCTTTGCACACCCGGTCCAGGTCCACATCCTCGTCTGCCCCGTACACCGCAAACACGTGCGGCACCCCACATGCTTCAAACTGCCTTACCTGCAATTCACCCATTTCAACCGGGTGGTCAATCAAGGCGTCGTAGTTGGGCGCATTCAAGCGAACCACGCCGCCTGGCTTCAACAATGGGCAGCCATGGGTGTCGGTCAACGTGCCTGGCGCACTCGGTAGGCCGCAGGCCACCAGCCAGTCAGGCTCATCGCTGACAGGTCGGGTCAGTGTCAACGAGATCGGTTTGTCTTCTGCACCCACCGGGCACATAAACACGCTGGTGCCGTTAAAAAACGCATGTGTGGCATCCACATGCGCCCCTCGAACAGACAAATCCCAGGCGTACACCCGCCAGCGACATTCCATCCGCACCGCAGGCAATTCCCCGGCAACCATTTCTGCCGGCAGTGGTACACGCCAGGTGTTTTTTGTCAGCTTGTGGTGAGCCACCGTTTGCCCGTTTGCCCGTGCATCAAAACCCAACACATGCCTGGAAAACTCGCGAATCAGGTAACTGCCCGGTATCCACACTGGCAGTGCCAGATCCACCACATCGCCTTGTGTGGCAGGGTGCTCCCAGTGCAGGTGCACATCCAGATGGTGGCCATGTGCATCGGCCACCAACACTTGGTAATTCAACATCAAATTTTCACCACCATTCGACCACTGTTTTTGCCAGCCATGATCTGTGCCGCGCTCTCCAGCACCTCATCCAGGCCAATTGTTCTTGAGAGCATCGCCAATTTGCCTTTGTCGAGGTCTTGGGCCAGCCGGCGCCATGCATGCTCACGCACGGCGATGGGGGCCATCACCGAATCAATGCCTCGCAGCGTCACACCCCTCAGAATGAACGGTGCCACCGACGAAGGAAAGTCCATCCCTTGTGCCAGGCCGCATGCAGTCACGGTGCCGCCGTAACGCGTTTGTGCACAGGCGTTGGCCAAGGTGTGTGATCCCACACAATCCACCACGCCCGCCCAGCGCTCCTTCTGCAAAGGTTTGCCGGGCGCAGCCAGAAGCGCGCGGTCCATCACCTCGTTGGCACCCAGTTGCTTCAAAAATTCCGCTTGGTCGGCCTTTCCGCTGGTGGCCACCACGGTGTAGCCCAGCTTGTTCAGCAGGGCAATTGCCACCGTGCCCACACCTCCCGTGGCACCGGTCACCAAAATTTCACCGTCAGCGGGTTTCACACCGCCTGCTTCCAGGCCAAGTACACACAGCATGGCCGTGTAGCCGGCAGTTCCAATCGCCATGGCCTGTTCAGCACTCAAGCCTTCGGGCAGATGGATCAGCCAGTCGCCCTTCAGTTTGGCCCTTTCTGCAAGGCAACCCCAGTGTGTTTCGCCCACGCCAAAGCCATTGAGCACCACCGCATCACCAGCCTTGAACTTCGAATGTTGGCTCTCGATCACCACGCCGGCACCATCAATGCCCGCAATCATTGGCCATTGACGAACCACGGGCGATTTGTTGCAAATGGCCAGGCCGTCTTTGTAATTGAGTGTGGAATGTGTGACGTGAACCAGCACGTCACCGCTCTCTGGCAAACGCGATTCGTCCACTTCAGTCACTCTGGCGTTGAATTCGCCTTGTTCATTTTTTTCTAGCAGCACTGCCTTAAACATGTTGTCTCCATCTAATGTGCTTTTACTTCAGACCAAAGACTACACCATTTGCGCAACACTCGCGGTCAGCAACAATCCAAGCACCGCGCCCAGTGTCAGGTGGTTTCTCAGGCTCAGGTACTCTTCAAAAGCCTTGAGTGGCCCAAGCATCCGCCGGTCTGTCCACCAAACCAGAGCCAGCACCAAGGCCAACATGTAAAGGGCATAATCTGCCGGTGCAAACACGCCAATCAGCCATGCGAGCAAAGCGGGCACAACCCCCCACACAAAGGCGCGGGTCTCGAATTCGGCCGGGCTGTGGCCCGCCAGGTAGACCGCTTCGCTGCGTTTGCTGAACCCAAGCGCAATGCCCCAATGCACCGCGCCCAAAAACGAAATGATGCAAAGGGCGTACACAAAATTGAATTGTGCAAACATGCTGGCCAAATCGGTGTTGCGGTAGACAACTGCCAGCCCGGCCAATCCCAAAAACGGGACCAGTCCGGCATAACCCATAAATCTCATCCAGCGCGTGTTCAGTGTTTCCATCGTCAGGTTCTTACAAAATGGATGCAGCGTCCATGTTCAGTGCTTTGTCCAGGTTGCCCGCCAAGTTTGCAGCTTCTTGATAAAACCTGGAGAAACTCTGCTGGAAGCGCGCCGGGTTTGGCAAAATGCGCGGCTCATGCAGCCAAGTCAAGGGCAGGCAACGGGAGAGCTGTACATACCCTGGATTCAGTGTTTCCAGCATGTCGAATTCTGCTTTGGTCTGATTGAACATGGCTTTCAGGTCTTGGTCCCTCGCACACATGCGGCTGTCTGCAATCCACACCGCTTCGCAGCGGGACAAGCCCTCGTTGACAAACTGCCATCTCGCACGGCTCCAGCCATGGCATTCATGAAAACCTGCATCCAGCAGCGCAACCTTTGCCTGTCCGGGGCTGGTCGATTCTTCTGTGGCGGCCAAGTCCCAAGGGTGAATCAGTCGCACACGGGCTTTGCCCTGAACAGAATTCACCGCAGCACGCGCGTCCGTTGATATGCGCAAGTCAAACACCCTCAGGCCTGTTTGCTGTTCAAGCCAACCTGCATCCAAATCAATGCAATCAGGCGGCTGCACGCCCAGTGAGGAGCGCT
>DASUEC010000035.1:0-3743 GCA_036275255.1 Limnobacter sp.
CGCGCACGGCACGCAGACGCTGCCAACCTGGCCGCTCAGTGAGGCCCTGCAGATTGCGTTGCCCAACCATGATGAGATCGGGATTGGCCCGCACCACAAACTCCGGATTCAATTTGGGGAAAGGCCCAAGCTCAGCAGGCACCACATTGCCTGCACTCAAGCGCTTGAGCGTTTGACCAATGAATGACGACTCACCCGCTGCATACGGTGCCCGATTCACTTCAAAATAGACTCGAACGCCACGGGCATGTGCGGGCAGCAAGTCCGCTGCGGCAGATACCCCGGCGTCCACATTGCGCCAAAGCTCCTCTGCCCGCGCCGGCGGCAGCCCAAGCGCGGCTGCCACCCTGGCGAGCACGACCTGCACCTGTTCATGGGTTTTTGGCTCCAGCATCAACACCGTCACCCCCAGGGCCTTCAACCGTTCAGCTGCACGCGTCGATTCAGCCATCAGCACCAGGTCGGGCTTGAGTGCAACAATCGCTTCAATGTTGGGGTCCACACCGCCCCCAACGCGGGGCAACTGCACAACAGAAGCAGGCCAATTGGAGTACCGGTCAACACCCACGAGGCGCTTGCACTCACCAAGCTCGCAAACACTCTCCGTCAAGGACGGCAGCAGGCTCACAATGCGTTGGGGTGCCGCCTGCAGGGCTGCACACCACCCTGCCAGCATCAAAACAAGCGCACACCGTTTGTTGAGCATTGTCATGTACAAGCCCCTTTCACGCACAGCGCCTGCCCAGCCACCATCCAGGTGACCCGATCACACACACTGGCAATTGTCTGGTTCAATCGGCCCAATTCATCCACATAATGGCGAACCTCTTTGCCCATGGGTACAACACCCAAACCTATTTCATTGCTGACCAGCACCACGGGCCCAGGCAAACTGCGCAGCGTTTGCACCAGTTGCTCCAGTGTTTGATGGAATCCCTCCTGGGCTGCTGGCAAGCCCGGTGGCGGCATCAACCAATTGACCAACCACAAGGTTAAGCAATCGACAATCAGCAAGGTGTCAGCGTTGCTGTGCCATTTCAAGGCGGCAGGCACATACAGGCACTCTTCGGTGGCCACCAAACGTGGCACACGCAGAGCGCGGTCCATTTGATGCTGCGCGATACGCTGATGCATCTCCTCATCACCCGCATGGGCTGTGGCCACCAGCACGGCCTTTCGGTGAGGGCTGCTTTCAAGCCATTGCAGCGCAATGTTTTCTGCGCGACGCGACTTGCCACTGCGCTGGCCGCCAATGATCAATTCCGAACGTGCAATCGTATGCATCAAGCTGAGCTCGCCTTTAAAAAGACCAACTGGCCGACGCAAACAGGTTTCTGCCCGGAGTGGTGAAACCATTGGCCAGGGAATAGGTTTTGTCGGTGATGTTGTTCATTCGAACCGAAACGGACAAGGCCTGATTGACCTTGCGACCAACACCAGCGTTCAACAAGCCGTAACCGCCCAAGCTCACGTCACGCCCCGCAGCCCTGTCGGTTCGATCGCTGGCCAGTTTTAATTCCCCCTGCCAACGCCAGGGGCCGCTTTCTCGGCTCAAGTTCGCATTAAACACATGGCGGGAAATGCGGGCGATGCGTTTGTCATCCGGTTCGGTTCGCGGGTCTGTGTAGTCGTAAGAAGCTTTCAGCAGCATGGTTTCAAACTGTCGATCCAATACAAAAGTGAGGCCATGCAAGGTGGCTCGAGCCGATTGAACATTTGTTGAAGGTGTAATAAAACCCTGCACTTTGTTTTTATAGACAACCACGCTGGCGGCCATGGCCTGTGCAGCATACTTCACCCCCACCTCCCTTGCACGGCTGAGTTGCGGTTGGAGCTCGGGGTTACCAAAGCCAGGGAAGTAAAGCTGGTTGAATGTGGGCGCCTGAAAGCTGCTGCCTGCACTGCCCACCAAACGCCATCGCTCGCTCAGTTTATAGCCAGCGGACAAGGCATGATTATTGAAACGACCAAATTGCGAATTGTCGTCACTTCGAAGCACACCCAATGCATCCCATCGATCCCGGTTCATTGCGTATGAGGTCATGAATCCGTCAATTGTGCGGGCCTTGACCGGATAATTCGTGGTGCTGTCGACTTCTTCGCGGCGTTGCTCAGCCAGCACTGTGAGCACATCGCCCCCAAGAAAGAAATCATTTTGCCAGCTGTATTGATCGCGTTTGGTGTTAAACCTGGACAGGCCAGCGTTTGCCCCGTCGGTCAAACGGCGAAATTCGCTGATGGATTCGTCATCAACCTGTGCTGCAAGCACAGTTGACTGCCACATGCTCGACACCTTGGCTATCCATTGCAAACTGGACTGGCCAAGTGCTGGATTGGCGATCGCCTCGCTGTTGCGGGCATTCAGACCCAGCGGGTTGGGCGAAGGTGTTCCGTCAAAACCATACTGACCTTTGCTGTACAGGGTTTGCAACTTGAATTGATGATCAGGATGTAAATCGGCCACCAAATTCAGGTTGAGGCTTGTGGTTTCAAAACGATCTCTATCGGGACTTGGCGCAGGTGCGCCCTGGTTGGTGGCGTCAACCCCGCTGCCACCTTCATGCGACAAACCCAGGCTGTAGCCGAACACACCAGATTTTGCACCAAAATGCGCGGCAGCCATGCGCTGGCCATCGGTACCCAGGCCCGCTGTCACAACACGCCGGGGTACTCCAGCCTGCCGTGTAATGATCTGAACCACCCCGCCCACTGCATCTGGCCCATAAAGCGCAGATGCAGCACCACGCAATATTTCAATGCGTTCAATGGATTGGAGTGGAATGGTTTCCAGGGAAAAACCACCACTGCTTGCAGAACCCACGCGCACGCCATCAACAAGCAAAATGGTTTGTGATGCCGATGCACCCCGTAAAAAAATTCCAGTGTTGGAACGGTAACTGCCATTGGATGACATTTGCACCCCAGGCTGCTGCGCAAGCAACTCGCGCAGGGAGGTTTGCCCAGCGCGATCAAGTGCATCGCGATCGATCACAGTAATGTCGGCCAACACATCGGTGATGGGCTGTACGGTTCGGCTGGCAGTAACAACCACGGTCTCAACAACCGGACTGGCGTGTGAAAAAACTGGAAAAACCCCAGAAAAAGCAAGAAACGAGGCAAGCGGCAGCCTGCGCGAAACGATGGCGTTCATGAAAAGAAAAAACAAAGAGTACCCTCACCGCCTTCCCCGACAGTGCATGGGACACGGCGCGCCATCGGCGCACCCCGCTGTTGGCCGGTATCCGGGCTGGCAGACAAACCTTCATCACCTTCTCGGGCGAACATGGGCCCAATGGTTCTTGATGAAAGCCAAGCGTTGCGCTTGTCTGCTTACCGTTGCGGGGGCAGCGCAGAGAAATCCTTTTTGATGAGGGCCTCTCCAACTTCCCGTTTAACTTCGGAACAGGAACTGTCCCGAGAGCACCAACACCAAAATTGTACAGCAGGCTATTGCAGCAAATAATCCACGGGCTGCAAATAAGGCGGAAGGTCTTTCTCGCCCAGACTCTCAAGCATGTCCACCTCAATGCCGCGCACCAAGGCATTCAAGGGCAAGTCATTGTCGAGCAGGCCGAAGGGTTCCTCCAGCTCATCCCCCAAATAATCCAAACCAAAGAAGGTGTATGCGATGGCCGCCACGATCAAGGGGGCCAACATCCCCAGGCTGGGGGCGAGCGAAAAAGGCAGCAAGAGACAAAAAAGCCAAGCAGTGCGACGCAAAAGCAGCGAATACGCAAAAGGCG
>DASUEC010000036.1:0-10599 GCA_036275255.1 Limnobacter sp.
AGCGTGGGTGAGAATGGTCGGTCGTGTGATTGCGCACCTGGACATGGATGCGTTTTATGCCAATGCGGAGCTGGTGCGCAACCCCGCATTGCGGGGCTTGCCCGTGGTGGTGGGCGGGCGCCGTGGCATGCAGCCATTGCCAGGCAATCCCTTTCCCACGCTTGCCCAGTACGAGGGCCGGGGCGTGTTGACCACCGCCAATTATGAGGCTCGAAAGCTGGGGCTCCATTCGGCCATGCCCACCATGAAAGCGGCCAAACTGGCCCCCCACGCCGTGCTTTTGCCTGCCGATTTTGATTGGTACAAAACCCAATCCCGCGCGTTCAAAGACGCGGTGCGTGCGCTTGCTCCCAACCTGGAAGACCGTGGGATCGACGAAATTTATCTGGACCTGAGCGAACAAACCGAGGGGGATTTTGAGCAAGCCATTGCCTTGGCCAGCCGCTTGCAGGCCGCAGTTTTCCAGGCCACGGGGGGCATGACTTGCTCCATCGGCCTGTCTGAAAACAAACTCACCTCCAAGATCTGCTCCGATTTGAACAAGCCCAACGGCATCACCGTGGTGCGGCCCGAGCAGTTCAAGACGGTGATTTGGCCCCTGCCTGTTGGCAAAATCAATGGCATTGGCCCCAAAGCGCAAGAAAAGTTGCAGGCCATGCAGGTGCACACCATTGAAGACCTGGCCCAGGTGCCTGTTGAACAGCTGCAGGCACGTTTTGGGCAGGGGTATGGCCTGTGGATGCATGAAAGCGCGCATGGGCTGGACCTGCGTGAGGTGACGCTTTATTCAGAACCCAAAAGCGTGAGCCGGGAAACCACCTTCGAGATGGACATGCATGTGCGCAAGCACCGCGCGCAGCTCACCGACACCTTGACTGCCCTGGCAGAACGATTGGCTGCCGATTTGGTGCGCAAAAAACGCGCAGCCAAAACCATTGGCATCAAAGTGCGTTTTGCAGACTTTAAATCGCTCACCCGGGATGTGACAGACGGCACGTTGCATTGGCAAGCCGACACCTTGTTGCAGGCCGCGCGTGCCTGCCTTAAAAAAGTGCCTTTCGACCAGGGCGGAGCAAGGGCCAACATCCGCTTGCTCGGTATCCGCGCAAGCCATCTGGTCGACCTGGACGAGGCACAATCGGTGCTGCCGGGGCGAAAGTCCAAACCCGATGGTGCCGGGCAGTTGGATCTGTGGGCGGAAGATGGTCCATAATGCCGGGCGACGAATCGATTGATGATGAACCTTGTAACTTTGGAGAACCCATGAGCAACCCCCGACCCGATGGCCGCCAGCCCGAAGCGCTTCGCCCGATTTCCATTGAACGCGGATACACCAAGCACGCCGAAGGCTCGGTCATGGTGCGGTTTGGGGACACCCATGTGCTGTGCACATGCTCGGTGGAAGACAAAGTGCCCGGTTTTTTGAAGGGGCAAAACCAGGGATGGCTCACGGCGGAGTATGGCATGTTGCCGCGATCGACCCACTCCCGCATGGACCGCGAGGCTGCCAAGGGCAAGCAAAGTGGTCGCACGCAAGAGATTCAGCGCCTGATTGGCCGCGCATTGCGCGCCGCCGTGGATTTGAAAAAGCTGGGTGAACGCACCCTGAAAATTGACTGCGACGTGATTCAGGCCGATGGGGGCACGCGCACGGCCTCCATCACCGGCGCCATGGTGGCCGTGGCCGATGCGGTGGGCAAACTGCTGGCCAGCGGCGCATTGGCCGAGTCTCCCATCAAGCAGTTTGTGGCTGCGGTGTCTGTGGGGGTGGTCAATGGGCAGGTGGTACTCGACTTGAATTACGATGAAGACAGCAATTGCGAGACGGATTTGAATGTCGTGATGACCGAGGCGGGCGGCTTTGTGGAAGTGCAGGGCACGGCCGAGGGAGAGGCGTTCAGCCGCCTGCAACTGGATGGCATGCTCAACTCGGCGGCTGCCGGCATTGAACAATTGGTGACCCTGCAAAAACAGGCTTTGAAGGCGTGACCATCATGGGCGTGGACCTTACAACCCCTTGGGTGCTTGCCAGCGGCAACGCTGGCAAGCTGCGCGAGTTTCAGGACCTGTTTGCCCCCTGGGGGGTGCAATGGGTGGCGCAGTCAACCTTGGGCGTGCCCGAGGCTGAGGAGCCTTTCAACACCTTCATAGAAAACGCCCTGGCCAAAGCCAGACACGCCAGCCGGCTCACCGGGCGCCCAGCACTGGCAGACGATTCCGGCTTGTGTGTGCCCGCATTGCATGGCGCACCGGGGGTGTTGTCGGCCCGGTATGCCACTTTGTTTGGCCAGGCCAAGGGCGACGCCAACAACAACGCGTGTTTGATTGCGCAATTGCAGGGGGTGGCCGACCGGCGAGCATATTTTGTGTGCGCCATGGTGTGGGTGGCCCATGCCGACGACCCCACACCCACCATTGCCCAAAAAATGTGGTGGGGCGAGGTGTTGGACCAGCCACTGGGCGAACACGGGTTTGGCTATGACCCCCACTTCTGGTTGCCCCAGCACCAGTGCACCGCAGCCCAAATGCCCAAGGCATTGAAAAACCAGCACAGCCACCGTGCGCAGGCCACCGCCAGCTTGCTGGCTGAGCTTGAGCAACGCCTGGGTTTAAAGCGCAGGGCAGCATGAGCAACGGGGCTTTTCCACTTGGGCAGGGGGCTACCCATGCCGCCAATTTGGTGAACCGGGTGTTCATGCCCGGGCAGTTGCAGTTTTCCGCACTGCCGCCTTTGGGCCTGTACATCCACCTGCCTTGGTGCGTGCGCAAATGCCCCTATTGCGATTTCAACAGCCATTTGGCACCGCAGAGCCAGCACCGGGAAGTGGCCGTCCCGCTGGTGCATGCGGGCCAACAACACATCGCCTCCGAGCGCGGGTATGCGGAATCTCTGCCGATGGATCTTCAACGCCGGTACGTGAACGCATTGATCGCTGATCTGGATCAACAACTCCCCAAAATTTGGGGGCGCAAGCTGTATTCGGTGTTCATTGGCGGGGGCACGCCGTCGCTGTTTCATCCCGAGTTGGTGGATGAGCTGTTGGGCGCGGTGCGCGCACGTTTGGGCATGCCGCAAAGCGGCGAGATCACCATGGAGGCCAACCCTGGCACGTTTGAGCAAGCCCGTTTTGAGGGTTTTCGCAAAGCCGGTGTTACCCGACTGTCCGTCGGTGTGCAGAGTTTCAACAACAGCCATTTGCAAAGCCTGGGGCGGGTGCACAACAGTGAGCAGGCCCTGGCTGCTGTGCGCAGTGCTGTGGCCTTGTTTGATGAAGTGAACATCGACTTGATGTATGGCCTGCCCCATCAAACCCTGGCGCAGGCGCAAGCCGATGTTCAACAGGCCGTTGCGCTGGGCAGCACCCACGTGAGTTTGTACCAGCTCACCATGGAACCCAACACCCTGTTTGCCAGCAAACCGCCCCCCTTGCCCGACGACGACACCCTCGCCGACATTGAAGAGGCGGTCCACGCCACCGCTTTCGCCGCAGGTTTTGAGCAATACGAAGTATCGGCCTTTGCAAAGCCTGGGCACCGTTGCCAGCACAACCTGAACTACTGGGGGTTTGGCGACTACCTTGGCATTGGCGCAGGGGCCCATGCAAAAATCAGCTATCCCAACCGCATTGAGCGGGAAACAAGGCACCGAAACCCGCTGGCCTACATGGAAGAAATGGAGGCCGCGGCACAACCGCTGGAGGCCAGGGCAATCGCCGTGAAAGAGCTGCCTTTTGAATTCATGCTAAATGCCCTCCGCTTGACGGATGGCGCGCCGGAAGAGTGGTTTGTGGAGCGTTGTGGCCGCCCTTTGAGCGATTTGCAAAAACCACTCAAAATTGCACTGGAACGCGGCTTGATTGCCGCCCAGCCTGGCGTTTTCAAACCCACGCCTCTGGGTTTGCGGTTTTTGAACGACCTTCAAGCGTTGTTTCTGACCTAGTTCAAATGGCGGCTTTCAGGGCGCTCAATGATGCTGGAAGTGCCTTTGAAGTGCAGCCCCCACTCGGCCTGGTGGCAGGCTTTCACCAACAGGTCTGCAAATCCGTGTTGAAGCTGCTCTGCCATGCGCATCTCAAACCCTTTTCCACTGCCAGACACCAGTTTGAGCATGAGGTCCGTGCCATGGCCCTCTGCAGCCGGCCGCAATTCAATTTGTGTGATCAGCAGAGGATCTGCACCCAAAGGGGTGGTGGTGTTTTTGTCCTGGAAAGGGCTTTTGAAATCGGCGGAGTAAAGGGACACTTCTCGGCTCATTTCCAGCAGCGCCTTACGCCCCACATCATTCAAAGGACGATCGCTGGCCAGCAGTTTTTGCATCATGTCGTCCAGGCTCGGGATGAGCAAGCGAACCATTCGGCGTGTAAGCCACACACGCACCTCCTGATTTTCAGCGGAGTTGATGCGCATCAGCAGGCGGTCATGTTCTGGGGCGTAGGCGATTTGAAGCTGTTTGATTTGCATGGAGGAGCCAGCGCAGTTGCCATCGGTAAGCGTTAACCCCAAGAGCTTAACAGCAAACCTCAAAAATGGGCACTTTCCCCTTCAGAGCCCGCCTTCACGCGACGCCTTTGGGTTTGAGGTGCTGTTTGCTGGAAAGACATGGGCAATGCAAGGGCCCAAGGTGGCGGCGCTTCGCCACTCACAATGGGGTTGGCTTGTATTTCAATCAAATGAAGGCTCTCGATCGCATGGGTTGAATCAAGGTGTACCCAAGCCGGGCTGTGAGCATGGACTGACATGAGCATGTTGCAAGCCTTTGTTTTTAAAAGGAGCACTAGGTGAGAACATGCCGGTGAAAGTTCATTTTTTTTGGAGGCTCGATCAGCACACTTGAATTTTGATGAATGCACCGCATCTTTTGGCTGTGGACTACGGAATGACCTTTCAACTCAATGGGGCTGGATATGCGTTTGGATCGACTCACCACCAAGTTTCAGGAGGCGCTGGCCGATGCACAAAGCATGGCCGTCGGGAAAGACAACCCCACTGTGGAACCAGTGCACGTGCTGCTGGCCATGGTTCGCCAGGGCGAAGGTTCAGTAAGAGGGGTAATCGGCAAGGCGGGTGGCAATGTGGCAGCCTTCCAAAAGGCATTGGAGACGGAGGTCGGCAATTTGCCCCAAGTGAGTAACAATGGCGGGCAAATCCAAATTGGAAGCCGTCTGCAGGCCACCCTTAACCTGACCGACAAAGAGGCTCAAAAACGGGGCGATCAGTTTATAGCCAGTGAACTCTTTTTGCTGGCTTGTTTGCACGAGAACAGTGGCGCAGCCAAGGCTTTGAAGGAGGCGGGGTTGAATGCCCAAAACCTTGCCAAGGCGATTGAACAGGTGCGCGGGGGTTCTGCCGTGGACAGCGCCGATGGTGAAAGCCAGCGTGAAGCCTTGAAAAAGTACACCATCGATCTCACCGACCGCGCCCGCATGGGCAAGCTTGATCCCGTGATTGGTCGTGATGATGAAATTCGTCGAGCCATCCAGATTCTTCAGCGGCGCACCAAAAACAACCCTGTCCTGATTGGCGAGCCCGGCGTTGGCAAGACCGCCATTGTGGAGGGCTTGGCTCAGCGGATTGTGAATGGTGAAGTCCCTGACACGCTCAAAAACAAGCGCGTGTTGGTGCTGGACATCGCCCTGTTGCTGGCCGGTGCCAAGTACCGGGGTGAATTTGAAGAGCGTCTGAAAGCCGTCTTGAAAGACATCGCTGCCGACGAAGGCCAGACCATCGTATTCATTGACGAAATTCACACCATGGTGGGGGCGGGCAAGGCAGAAGGGGCAATAGACGCTGGCAACATGCTAAAGCCTGCCTTGGCGCGGGGTGAATTGCATTGTATCGGTGCCACCACCCTGGACGAATACCGCAAGTACATCGAGAAAGATGCAGCACTGGAGCGGCGTTTTCAGAAGGTGTTGGTGGGTGAGCCCAGCGTAGAGAACACGATTGCCATACTTCGTGGTTTGCAAGAGCGCTATGAGCTTCATCACGGTGTGGACATCACCGACCCAGCCATTGTTGCAGCAGCGGAATTGAGCCACCGTTACATCACTGACCGGTTTTTGCCCGACAAGGCCATCGACCTGATTGATGAGGCTGCAGCGCGCATCAAAATGGAGATCGACTCCAAGCCCGAAGAGATGGACAAGCTGGACCGGCGAATCATCCAGTTGAAAATTGAACGGGAGGCGGTCAAGCGCGAAACCGACGAAGCCTCCAAGAAGCGTTTGGCCTTGATTGAAGAGGAGATTGACCGCTTGGAGCGGGATTATGCGGATCTGGATGAAATTTGGAGAAGCGAAAAAGCTGCGGTGCAGGGCAGTGCGGCCATCAAAGAAGAGATTGACCGCATTCGCGCTGAAATAGAACAGTTAAAACGCAAAGGCGACTGGCAAAAGGTGTCTGAGCTGCAGTATGGCAAATTGCCCGCGCTTGAGGCACAACTCAGCCAGGTGAAAGAAAACGAAAGTGGTGAAAAAAAGCCAAACCGTTTGCTGCGCACCCAGGTGGGGGCTGAAGAGGTGGCCGAGGTGGTGAGCCGTGCAACGGGCATCCCCGTGAGCAAAATGATGCAGGGTGAGCGTGACAAACTGCTGAACATGGAGAACGTGTTGCATCAGCGTGTGGTGGGGCAGGATGAGGCCGTGACATTGGTTGCTGACGCCATTCGTCGTTCGCGTGCAGGTTTGGCAGACCCCAACAAACCCTTGGGCTCTTTCCTGTTCCTGGGCCCCACCGGGGTGGGAAAAACCGAATTGTGCAAAGCCTTGGCGGGTTTTCTGTTCGACTCGGAAGATCATTTGATTCGCATCGACATGAGCGAGTTCATGGAGAAACACAGCGTTAGCCGCTTGGTGGGTGCACCGCCTGGGTATGTGGGTTATGACGAGGGCGGGTATTTGACTGAGGCGGTGCGTCGCAAACCTTACAGTGTCATCTTGTTGGATGAAGTTGAAAAGGCGCATCCCGATGTGTTCAATGTTTTGTTGCAGGTGCTCGACGATGGTCGGCTCACGGACGGGCAGGGGCGCACGGTGGATTTCAAAAACACCGTGGTGGTGATGACCAGCAACCTGGGCAGCCACGAAATTCAGCGATTGGCAGGTGAGCCTGTAGAGGCCGTCAAGTTGGCTGTGATGGCCGAGGTGAAGACCCACTTCCGTCCGGAGTTCATCAACCGGGTCGACGAATTGGTGGTGTTTCACGCATTGGACAATGCGCACATCGCCAACATTGCAAAAATACAGCTTGCACGCTTGCAGCAGCGATTGGCCAGCCGCGAAATGCGACTGGAGGTTAGCGATGCAGCGATTGCCGAGGTGGTGAAGGCCGGTTTTGATCCTTTGTATGGCGCACGCCCACTTAAACGGGCCATCCAGCAGTTGATAGAAAACCCGGTTTCCAAAATGATTCTTGAGGGGCGCTTTGGGCCCAATGACGTGGTGCCGGTGGATTTCAAAGACGGGGTGTTCAGCTTTGAGCGGGTGGTGCACTGAGCCCTCGCAATCACCTCCAGCGCATTCCCGGTTTGACCGCAGACCAGGCAAAGGCCCTGCCCGACATTTCTTTGGAGGTGGGCCTTGGTCCGGGCGAGGCTCACGGAGCAAGCGGCATGAAAAAGGAAGTCTGCCCTTGCCCCGCGTGAGCCCAATGACTCAGTGCGCTGCTTCGTACATGGCCTCGCCTGCCAGCACTGGGTTGCCGGTTTTGTTGAATGTTTTCAGCCATGCCTGATAGTTGTGGACAGTCTCGGTTTGCCATGGGTGAAAACCAGGCTTGTAGTACGACAGCAGCTTTGGGAAGAGTCGGGTGTAAACGCCCTTTGGCCCCATAAGCCACCAAAGGCCTTTGGCGTACATTTTTCCACGTGTCCAGCCTTTGAACCCGTCTTTGCCCAGGATGATCCAAGTGAACACCAGCGTGTGCAGCGTGAAGTTGAAGGTGGCGTGTGCCATCGCCGCGCAACGCATGCCGTACCCCACTTTGGCCACTTTTTGCATCACATCATAGGCCACAGCCTTGTGTTCCATTTCTTCAATGGCATGCCAGGCCAACATTGCACGCACCCGAGGATCGGCGCCGGCCATCACTTCCTTTCTTGAAAAAAACATTTCGGCCATCATGGCGGTGAAGTGTTCGAATGCGGCGGTCATCGCCAGGTTGTAGCTTGCTGAATAATTTTTCAGGCGACCTTGCATGATCTGGTTCACAACAGCCAACATTTTGTCCACCGGAACACCTTGCTTGCGCAAGCGGTCGTTGTAATCGCTGTGGACCTTGCCATGTTGACCTTCCTGAAAAGAAAAATCTTTGACAGCTTTCATCATTTCAGGGTCTTTGATTTGATCCTTGAAGAGCCGAACGCTGGAAATGAAGTACCGTTCTCCGTCGGGAAACGTCATTTGCACGCCGTCGAACACACGGGTCTTGAACGGATCACCGCCCATCCAGTACCTGGGAATGTCGTCACCGTCGATCCCAAAATCGAGATCCTTGCGAACAACAATGTCTTCTTTGTGCGAATTCTGGGTCATGTGCTGCCTCCTGCGTCCTGCGATGTATGGTCAGTGAGGACAAGATTACAGAACAGGTCGTTAACGCGATATGATGTGAAATGACAAAAAAGGAATAATTAGCGACAATCGTGTGGCTTTCAGAGCAACAATTGCGGGCGTGCGCACGCAGGAGACACCATGGAGACGATCAATTTCAGGATGTTGGCCAGTTTGGCCAATGCGTCCAGGCGATGCGACATCGATCTCAATGAGGTGATGCAGGCACTCAAACTGGACATCGACATGAGCGGCGACCCCAAACGCCGCATGTCGCTGGAGTGTTTTAATCGCCTTTTCGAAGCGGTCAATGCAAGAAAACCTAGCCATCATTTTCCCTTGGTGTTCGGTGATTCCTTCAATTTCGACGGTTTGCCCGAGTTGGCCACTTTCGTGACCAGCGCCTCCACGCCACAGGAGGCCATGCGGGTTCTGGAATGGTCACCCAAACTTTTGCATCCCAATCTCACATTCAACCCGGTGCAATGCAATGGCGAGCTGGCGCTGGAGGTTTGTGTGACAGATCCATTCGGTCTTCACAGCGATTTGCCCGGCTTTGTTGAAGCGACCATGGCTGCCGTGTTGAAGTTCATGCGACTGCTCAGTCCCCATGAGCATCTGATGAAGCGCCTGGAGTTTCGCCATGCCCCTTTGGCCGACGTGCAGGAGTACACCGATTTGCTCAAAACATCGGTGCTTTTCCAGTGCCCTGCCAACCGCTTGGTGGTCGATGCCATGGCCTTGGATTTGCCCTTTCCCGGTGGCATTCCATCTGCGCATTTGCAGGCACAGGCCGTGATATTGAATCGCTTGTTGCCAGAGGTGGACGATCAATTGCTTCGCAAGCAGTTGCGTCACATGTTGAAGTCGCGTCTCAGTTTATTGGCTGAACCGCTGGAGCGCATTGCAGGCATGTTGAACATGCATCCGCGCACGATGCAGAGGCGTCTCAAGGAGGAAGGCACGTCATTTGGAGACCTGCTGGCGCAGGTGCGCCATGAACTTGCATGCGAGATGTTGTCCAAATCGGTTTTGGACATCGAGACCATCGCCAGCAATCTGGGCTATTCCGATCGCCGAAGTTTCACCAGCGCATTCATCAAATGGCAAGGTGTAACGCCAAGAGAGTTCAGAAATCGCCCCTGAGTGGCGTTCGAATCCTTTGTTTACCGTGATTCATGCTTAAATTTCAACGCCAACCGATTCATTACTTTTTGGAATTTTAAATGCTCCCGACCACTGATATTTGTGACGCCAACGAAGAAAAAATTGCTGCTGGCATTTTGCGTGTTGTTGCCCCGATGTTTAAGAGCTGGGGCAAGCACAGCGCCTTCAGCGGCCAGGCTCATACCCTCAAGGTGTTTGAAGACAACACCTTGGTGCGCAGTGCGCTTGAAGAGGATGGGACCGGCAAGGTGCTGGTGGTTGACGGCGGTGGGAGCAAGCGCTGCGCACTGGTGGGCGGCAATCTTGCGGTGCTCGCTGAGAAGAACAACTGGGCGGGCATTGTGGTGTATGGTTGCGTGCGTGACACCCTGGAATTGAATGCCTGCCACATTGGCATTCGGGCGTTGGATACGCATCCGCAGAAAAGCCAGAAAAGGGGCTCAGGCCATGTAAACATCGACGTGGCGATTGGTCACACAGTCGTTCGCCCTGGCAATTGGGTGTACGTGGATGAAGACGGCGTGCTCGTGAGTGATGTTGCTGTCGATTGAATCAGTAAGCGCCAGCGAGGGGGTTACGTTAAGTTGTCGTACCGAACGTCCGCGGCGTGTTCTTCAAGCAGGGTGACTGCCAGGTTGTTGCTCGCGCGCATCACGCCGTTCGATAGGTCAATCGACAGTTCGTCCCTGCCTGGGAAGCCGCGTATGCCTGGATAAAGGCCAGCAAGCATTCCGATGATTTGCTCTGTGTCTTCACCGTTTCCTGCCGTGGCGTACGACGCTTTGTCTGGATCGGGCAGCAGGGTCTTGATTTTTTCACTTGCTGCCCGAACAGATTCCAGGTCATCCGGTTGGATATGCGCCAAGAGGGCATGTTGCCCGGC
>DASUEC010000037.1:0-6535 GCA_036275255.1 Limnobacter sp.
CCGATGTGCTGTTGGTTGACTCGGCCACCTCGGTGGACGAATTTTTGAGCACTTCAGAAGTGCCACCCAATCCATCTGTGGCAGACTTCAACCGGCGAGTGCCATCGATCATCGAGGCCACGGTGGTGCGCAGGCCACGCGCCATCAAATTCAGGTTGCTCAACAAACGCCCCACCTCATCTTCGCTCTTCACCTCCGCCTGCACGGTCAAATCACCAGCCTCAATCGACTTGCTCACATCAATCGCCGTGTTTAACGATTTGCGCATGTTGTGAATCGTCATCATGGACAAAGTCAGCGCCAGGCCAATCGCCAAAAGCGAAGCGATGACGCCCAAAGTGACAAACTTCCGACTGGTCTCGTAATTGGCGGCCACCTCCCCTTCCAGCTCGTTCTTTTGTATTGCGGCAAACTCGGAAAGCCCTTTGGTGGCTTTTGTTGCCGCGTCAAAACACACAGTGAGAAGCAGTTCAGTGGCCAGTGGAAAATCGCCTGCCATGGTTGCCGCCTCAATGCGTCCAACCACATTCTTCAATTCCGCCCAACCCGCTATGCCTTCATCCAGCGCCTTTGCCGCTTCATCGGACATCTCACGCTTTTTCAGAATGACGATGCTTTCATCCACGTTCCCCGCCAGTGTTCTGTAGGTCGTTCTGAAATGATCAATTCTTTCTTGGCCAGCACCAGACTGGGTTGCCAGCAAAGCGTCTCTCAAGTTGATGCGTGCCCGTTGAAGCGCATTCAAGGCACTTGCTTCATCGAGCAGCGGAGAGATCTTGTTGTTCAGCGAATATTCTGCCCTGGACGCCTGTTTTTGAAGTTGCCACGCAAAACTGGTCAAAATGGATATCGCGAGCAAAGACAAAATAATGATCGACGTGTTCAGCTTCTTGGCAATGCTCCACGAATTCATATGCAAACCCTCCAGGTTCTGATCTAGGCCAACAAATCATATGACCTAGACAAACCAGAATCCCCCCCCGCCGAGTTTGGCTCAAGTGGGGGATCGAGAAAATGACACCTGAATCGAGCCAGCTTTGGCAAGAACGCCGATACAAGTCGCCAGCCCCTTCTCAATCGGCGTCACTTCAAACTCAGGGAAGCGCTGCTTGAATTTGCTGGAATCAAATGCATGGCCCACCGCACACCCGGGCTGCACCAGTTGCCATCGTTTAACGACGGTGTACTCGGGCTTTGTGCCCAACGCCTTGGCCATTTTATCGGCTATCAGCGGTTCAATCACCGTGGTGTTGGTGATGTTTTGGGTAAGCCCGGGTCCGTAAAATTCCGGGGCTCGGCAAATCAGTGCCTCCACCCGGCCTGCTTTCATGGCTTGCAAAAGGTCGTTTGCACTGCACCCATCAAATCGGCAGACAGCAATTCATCGGTGCCATTCAACCGCTTGGGGTTGCAGCTCACCAGACGAATTGCGTCATTCACAAGCAATCGATCAAAAAGCTTCATGCGCAAGTTTTGTCCGTGAGCCAACTCAAGTTGAACCTTGCCAAAACACAAGTTACTGAAGTGACATCGTCAACCGAATTGGCCAATACCCCATGTCCAACAGGCCCCTTATACATGGCCGTGCTCAAATCCTGATCGGCGACACAACATCCCACGGCGGGGTGGTGGTGTCTGGCAGCCCCAACGTCACGGTCAATGGTATTCCGGTGGCGCGTATCGGCGACATGGTCACCTGCCCCCTGTGCAAGCCGCATATTTTTCCAATTGTAGAGGGGCTGGGCCCCGTCACCGCCAACAACATTCCGGTGGCATTGCACGGCCACAAAATCGCCTGCGGCGCTACACTAATCGCCACCGCGGCGGGTGCTACCGCGCCAGCGCCTGCAACGGGTGTCGCGCTGCCCAATGAATACAAAAAAGCAGTGGGAAAGGAGGCAGAAGAGTTGCTGACCCACTCGCCCACCTTGCTTCAAGACCTCAAAAAGCTCAAAGACGCTGGTTGGCAAATTGAAACTGGGCCTGCAGGGGGTGGATCCACCGCCAACCGGCAAAGCAAAATCATTCGCTTGGATGCCAACCTCGCAAAATCACCCACAAACATGGTGCAGGTACTGGCCCATGAGGTTGGGCACGCGGTTTACTCCTACACGCCCGATTACAGCAGCAAATCCAAATACCTGTCGGGCACACTGGCAGACGAGGGTGCAGCCACTTTAAAAAACCTGCAAGTGCGCAAAGAAATTCAGAACAATGCAAAAATCGACATCGGTATTGCAGGCAACACGGCCAACCACTCCAAGTACGAGCAGATCTATGCCGAATACCTCAAAAACGGGGATTTCCAAACAGCCACCCAAAAAATAGGATCAATATTTGGGGAGGGAGAGATTACCTCCACCACCGGGCAGAACTATGCCAAATACTACGGGGACTGGTATGACAAAACATTTGGGCCCAAACCCAAGTAAGCGCTTTACAGTCGGTCTGGTCGCAATGGGTGCAACGCTCGCGCTTACGCTGGCTGGCATCACGCAGAGTAAAAATATTTTTGTGGAGAGCAACATGCCCCAAGACATCTGGACCATCACACAACAATTGAGCCGCTTGCACACCATTGGCGTAGAGCAATTTGGGCAAGTGCTGCCAGCAAAACTAACACTTCGGGATCACCACCCCGAGAATGCTTATCAACGCTACTTCTCCGAAGAATCCGTTCAACTGGCCGGGGCTATAAGGGTAACTTCCATCGAACTGCGTATACCGTCGGCAAACCACACTGGCCCAAGCCTGGCCAATCTGGCTCTGGATGGCAATTGCATCACCAAAGCGGCATTGGAATCACACTACACACCACTTACGCTGATTGATGTACCCCGTGGCAGCAGCGTGTATGAGCAGTTTGTGTATGAACACAAAATGCCCGGCGCGACCCTTCGGTTTGGCTTTCCGGAACAAACACCGGATTGCCTCAAAGGGCTCACCGTCGAGTGGTCGTGATCCAACGAGCCGCGTTTGGTTTGATGCTCATGCCAGCATCTCTGCTGGGATGGAATACAAAAACAATGAATACGCTCACAGATCTTTCTGAACTTTTGCAACATTTAACATCGGGCGAAGGTTTGACCTCAGAGAGTATCCAATCCACCCTTCGTCGTCTCGATGGCACTTAAGCCAAGCTGACCACCGGGGAAGCATCACCCTCGATTGGCAATCGCATTGAACGCCTTGTCAATCGCCACGCGTGTCGCTTCAATCACGGCATCACTGTGGGTTACCGACACAAAGCCCGCCTCAAATGCAGAGGGTGCAAGATACACGCCTGCATCCAGCATGGCGTGGAAAAAGCGGTTGAATCGATCACGGTCAGAGGCATTCACTTCTGCAAAACTGCCAGGCACCTGCTTGCTGAAATAAATACCAAACATGCCACCAATGCTGTCTGCGCAGAAGGTTTCGCCATGGGCCTGTGCCGTGGTGTTGAACGCATCCACCAGCTTGCGGGTCTGTGATTCAAGCGTTTGATAAAAACCAGCCTGCTGCAACAAACGCAGCGTGGTGAGCCCTGCTGCCACAGCCACCGGGTTGCCACTCAAAGTACCCGCTTGGTACACCGGCCCCAAGGGTGCAATGCAGGCCATGATGTCTTTGCGGCCTCCAAAAGCGCCCACTGGCATGCCACCGCCGATGATTTTCCCCAGGGTGGTGAGGTCGGGCGTAATGCCATAGACCCCTTGCACGCCCTGCGGCCCCACACGGAAACCCGTCATCACCTCATCAAAAATCAACACACTGCCGTGCTGGGTACACAGCTCGCGCAGCGCCGTTAAAAACTCGCGCGTGGGCTTGATCAAATTCATGTTGCCTGCAACGGGCTCCACAATCACACAGGCAATCTGATCGCCACTGGCCTTGAACAATTCATGCAATTGCGCCAAGTTGTTGTAGTCCAGCACGCGGGTGTGCTTTGCAAAATCCTCGGGCACCCCCGCCGATGTCGGGTTGCCAAAGGTGAGCAACCCCGACCCGGCCTTCACCAGCAAACTGTCCGCGTGGCCGTGGTAACAGCCCTCAAACTTCACAATGGTGGGGCGGCCAGTGTAGCCACGTGCCAAACGGATGGCGCTCATGGTGGCCTCAGTGCCCGAACTCACCAAACGCACCTGCTCCAGAGAGGGCAGCATTTGGCAAAGCGTTTCGGCCATCACGATTTCGGCCTCGGTGGGCGCCCCAAAACTCAGGCCATTCACCGCCGCTTCCTGCACGGCCTTGATCACCTCCGGGTGGGCATGGCCCAACACCGCCGGCCCCCAGGAGCCGATGTAATCAATGTACTGTTTGTCGTCCGCGTCCCACACATACGGGCCACTGGCTCGCTTGAAAAAGCGCGGCGTGCCACCCACTGAGCGGAAAGCCCGCACCGGGGAATTGACCCCACCGGGAATGGTGCGTTGGGCGCGTTCAAACAGCACTGCATTGCGACTCATCTTGCTACTCCAGATTCAAAGGTATTCACCCACAGGCGGGCATTGGTTTTAACTTGTTGCGGATTGGGCTGGGCCCCAAACAGACCACTCACCGTGGCCACGGCGTTGGCCCCGGCGGCTTTTAACAAGGGCAGGTGCTCCAAGCCAATTCCGCCAATGGCCACACTGGGTACACCGAGTGCGCGCGCCTGTTGGAACAGACTGAGCGGCGCGCGCACCGCATGCGGCTTGGTCGGGCTGGCAAACACTGCGCCAAAGGCCACGTAACTGGCCCCCTCCTCCACCGCTTGCTGCGCCACTTCCAGCCGATTGTAGCAAGAAGCCCCCAGCACCCACGGCCTGGGCAAGCGCGCACGGGCTGTGGCGATGGGCTCATCATGTTGCCCCAAATGCAAACCCAACAAACTTTCACTGCCTTGCCAAGCGGGTGCCCAAGCCAGCAGCCACTCGGCCGGGGCATCGTTAACAATCAGGCCAGCACCATGCAACTCGCACAGGCCAAGCAACTCCCCAACCAAAGCGCGCAGCTGTGGTTCGGCCCATGCCTTTTGCCGGCACTGGAGCAAACGCACACCCCCTTCCAGCGCCGCGTCCACGCATTGCAACAAGGCTTCTTGGCTCCAGACACCGCCCAGCTCGGGGGTGATCGCATACACACCATGAATGGGTGTCGTGTGAGTCATGAGACGCGCCTCCACAGTCGATTGGGAATCAGCTGGCCCTGCCCAACAGGAAAAGCATGCGCCAAAGATTGCCAAGTGTAATCCAGGGCCTGTGGAACGGCCTCAAGCAAGTTCACGCCACCAGCCAAGCGGGCCGCCAGCGCGCTGGCCAGGGTGCAACCCGAGCCATGGTACTGCCCTGGCAAACGCTCACAGGGCCAGGCCACAGGCACATCCTTCGGGGTGTACAAGCGGTTCACCACCGGGCCGCCGGGCGAATGCTCGCCTTTGAGCAACACCGCCCTGCAACCCATGCCCAGCAGGGTGTCTGCTGCGGCCTGTGCATCGCTATGGCCCGCAAATGCCTGGGCCTCGGGCCAGTTGGGCGTGAGCACATCCACCACCGGGAAAAGTGTGTGTTTCATGTGTTCAAACAGGGCCTGCCCGCCAAACCCGTCGCCCCGGCCCGAGGCCCGAACCGGGTCAACCACCAACGGAACAGTGGGCCAGCGGGCCTTCAAGGCCACCAGCGCATTCACCGCCGCCACGCTGCCCAGCACTCCCGCCTTCATGGCCTGGGGCACCACGCCGTCGGCCAGCAAGCTGTCCACTTGGGATTGCAGCCAATCGGCTTGCACCGGTTCAAAACGCTGCACCCCCAGGGTATTTTGTGCAGTCAGTCCTGTGAGTATGGTGAGCCCGTGCCCCCCCATGGCAGCAATCGCGAGCAAATCAGCCTGCAACCCCGCACCACTGGTGGGGTCACTTGCTGAAAAAGCCAAAACCAGCGGCACTTGTTGCAACATTGAAAACCCAAAAAAACCCGCAAGCTTTGAGATTGCTTGCCAAACTCAGTATTATCCTCCGGTTGCAAAAATTTTTCTTGGAAGTACTCAGAATGAACACTTGGATTTGCTTGATTTGCGGTTGGGTATACGATGAGGCGGCGGGTTTGCCCGAAGAAGGCATTGCCCCAGGCACCAAATGGGAAGACGTACCGCCCAACTGGGTCTGCCCCGAATGCGGCGCCCGCAAAGAAGATTTCGAGATGACACAAATCTGAATTTGAGGACCAATGACCGCACAAGCCCCGGACCCTGCCACATCTTTTGAGGACCATGCACCCACCCCGGTGAGGCTCAAAGTTGTGCGGCAACTGGGGAACGTGGCCTTGGGCCTGGGCGCATGCGCAATCTTGCTGCTGTCGCTGGCTGCATGGGTGCACGTACAAGGCAACTCGCTTCAAACCCAACGCCTGGAGCAGCTCAGTCTCGTAGAAACGGCCATCCAGCTGGAATTGGCAACACTCAACGGCAACACACCAGAGCCCCTGCAGCCGATAGCACTCAAGCGCCTGCTCGGCATGGGCCAGCAACTGACGAAAAACGGCGACACTGAATGGTTTGGAAGCTTGCACAGGCAAAT
>DASUEC010000038.1:0-3128 GCA_036275255.1 Limnobacter sp.
CAATCAATTCGGTGAGGTCACCAAACCCCTCCAGCACAGCGCGTGGTGTGTCCGCGTTCATCAGGCCAATGTCCAGCACGCCCTGCGCAATTTCAGCGCGCTGAGCCAACAACGACCCGCGCACAATTCGCCCGTAATCCGCGACGAACGACGGCTCAAAGCTGCGTGTGGCCCCAAAGTCCAGGGCCACGATCCGGTCATTTTCGCCATGGGGGTCTATGCGAATGCGGTAATTGCCAAAGTGGGGATCGGTTTGCACCAGTTTCCAGTCAAAAAACTCCGTGACAAACAGTTCGGCAAACGCCCTGGCCAAGGCGTTGCGGCGCGTTTGGGACAATGCTTGCACCTCTTTGGACGCAACCGAGTAACCTGGCTCGTATCGGGTTGTAAGCACACGCTGTGCACAAAACTCCGGGTACACCTTGGGGACTATAAAACGGTGGTCATTGGCCAGGCGCTGAGCAAATGTCTCTGTAAAAGTGCGCTCCTGCAGGTAATCGCACTCGCGAACCAGCATTTCACGCAGCTCGTTGAATACCCCACTCAGATCAAGCGCCTTGGGCGCAAGGCGGGTGGCTGCGATCAAACGTGAAAGTGTTTTGATGTCGGTGTCGATGGCACTGGCCACACCGGGGTATTGAATCTTGACAACCACCTGCTCGCCCGTGGCCTTGATGGTGGCCAGATGGGCTTGCCCCAATGAAGCCGCAGCGATGGGTGTTTTGTTGATGTCCAGTTTGGCCAGGGTGGCTGGGCCCAAGGCGGCCTGCAATTGGGGTTCTACAAACGACCAGGCCACTGCGGGTGTGTTGTCCTGAAGGCTGGCAAGCACTTCCACCGCCTCTTCCGGTAAAAAATACTGGCCATACAGAGAGAGCATTTGCCCCGCCTTCATGACGCTGCCTTTCAGGCGCCCCAATTCGTCGGCCAACTCCTGGGCCTGGGCACGATAAAACTCCCGGTTGGCGTTTTCTTTGGATTGACCACTGCGGAACAGGTTGCGCACGGTGTGGCCGGCAATCTTTGCACCAGCCCCCACACCCATGCGCGTCAGGGCAACGTTGCGCTCAAATGCCCCGGTCTTGATGCGCTCAAGCGTGTTGTCGGCGTTGGCTTGGTCTGGCTTGTTCTTTTTTGAGTCGGCCATGGATGCGTGTTGGCGGTTTTGATCAAAACGCCCCATTGTAGTTCCACAGGGGATCATCCATGGCGAAAAACCCCTCTAAACCACACTACTTCATGCGCTTGCGCAACGCCGCCGGGGTGAAATCGGCGTTTTTCACCGGCACGTTAAAGCGGGTCGCTCCCTCTTCGTTCTGAAATGCGCTGAAAACGGACTTTCTGGCGTTCATGTCATGCTGCACCTCACCTGCCACATACATGCCCGGTGCATCGTAAGCTTGCATCAGGTAGAGCATCTTGATGCGCCACAATTCGCCCTTCAGGTCGTATTGGTCCATGAGGGCCACATACCAACTGTCCTCATCCACATACATCACCCGTTTTGAATAAATATGTTCCATGCCCGGTTTGAGCGTGCCCTCCACCACCCACACCCGATGCAACTCAAACCGGATCAACTCGGGTTTGAGGAATGCATCCTGCACCAGTTGATCGTATTTGAGTGATTTGCTGCTCAAGCGGTAATTGTTGTAGGGGATGAGCATTTCGCGTTTGCCAATCAACTTCCAGTCGTAGCGCTCCGGAGAGCCATTGAAACCATAAATGTCGTCCACCGTGCGCAAACTGTCGCTGTTGCCCGCTGGCGCGGAATGCACCAATTCAGGGGCGCGAATCACGCGGCGCTGACCAGAGTTCACCACCCACGCGTTGCGGGCATCGTCTTTGAAGTTCAGGGTGTCGAGCACCAGCAAAGCCTCGCCAGCCTGGGAAGCAGGTCGGGTTGATTCGCCGATCAGCGCAAACAAGAGGGTGCTTCCGGCCTTGCCGATGGCTGGCGCCCAAGCAATGGTCTGGCTGCTGGAAAAAGGCAAAGGCTTGGTGCCAACCCCAGCAACAAAGCTTGCAGTGTGAGACTCCAGGCTTTGCGCTGGCCTGCGCAACAAGGTGTTCCAAACCACTTCCAAGCCATTTTTTGGCTCAGGGAACGGCACGCTGCTGGCTTGCACCCCCTCAACCGCCAGGCCGTCGTGAATCAAGCGGGCTTTGCCCTTTTCGGCGTGGATGGCGGCCAACATGTCGCTGCCAAAAGCAGCGGTGCGGTGGGTTTTGTAGACGGGAATGCTGTAATTGGGGTAGCGCTTGAGCAAAGCAATTTGCCCCGCAGTCAAATGCTGCTCATGCTGGGCAAGGTTGGATTGAGTGATCGTGTAGAGTGGTTTTTCAGCGGCAAACGGGTCGGCATGGCCTTGCGCCGGATTGAACCCAGCCGGTGGGCTGGCAAGGCCACCGGTGTAGGCTGGGATGGTGCCTGCTGCATTGGCACCAGCCTCGGCTCCCAGCACGGTGAGTTTGGCCGATTGGGCGTGGGCAGAACAAACCCCCACGGCCAGCATGAGCATGAGCCCTTTGAATCCTGCACGCATCCTTGTCTCCTTGATTTGCTTTTGTGTGATTGTTTTGCGCTAGCTGCGCGTGGTCTGGATGGCTGGCCTCGCACGGAGAACCCGGGTCAGGTTGGCTCCCCTGGCAGCGCAGGAGGGCAGACGGTCGGCAAAATCACTGGGGCGATAAACCTCGCAAGCCATCCCCACCGACTCCATGGCCAGTTGAACCTCACCGGGGGAATCAAAATGCAGGTGCACCTTGCCCCGCACAAATGCCCCCAAGGCCGCTGCAAATGCGCGGCTTAGCGGGTCTGCATTGTTGGATTGCAGATGCAAGTCTGCAAGGTAAACCCCGTAAGGAAAATCGTCCAGGGTTGATTCGATGCGCCCCCAAAGCTGCATCACCATCGGTTTGCTGAAGTAATTCAACAAGCCCTCGGTGATAATCGCAAGGCCCTGAGACGGATCAAGCCCACGCGCAATCTCTTCCAGGCAATAGGCCCCTTCGGTGGCAAAGGCGTCCACGACACGCACCTGGTGGTTGGGGCATACCGCAAGCCGGCTGGACAGCAACTTCCGTTTCTGGGCAACCATTTTGGGCAAATCGGCCTCAATGTAGGT
>DASUEC010000039.1:0-8247 GCA_036275255.1 Limnobacter sp.
ACAATGAAGGCAACACCGATCAAGCCAGTGATGACCTCTGGCACGTGGTACTGGGTGCCCACAAACATGATGATGGAAAGCACACCGATGGCGTAATGTGCACCATGCTCCAGGTAAACATACTCTTGAAGCACGCCGCGCTTGACCAGGTCAATCGTGATAGAGCGGACAAAAATCGCACCAATTGCCAAACCCAACATGATGATGACCACGTCGCGGGTTACGGCAAACGCACCAACCACCCCGTCGAAGCTGAAGCTTGCGTCCAGCACTTCCAGATACAAGAATGCAGAAAAACCCATCTTGCCAACCATGCTCACTGCGCCACCACCCACATTTTCCTCGCCGGTGAGCTCTTTGAGGCGCTGCTCAAACAACTGGTCGAGGGTATTGATGGCCACAAACAGCACGATGCCGGTCACGCCGCTTAACAGCACTTTGTATTGCAAGGGGCCTTCAATCAACATGGCGGTCACAATCACCACGCACAGCGCAATCAGCGCGGCCACACTCTCGAGTTTGCCCAGCGCGGCCAGCCTTATTTCAATGGGTTTGAGCCAGTGAATGTCGCGCTCGGGGTCGAGCATGAACTTCAGGAACACCATGAACAGGAAGGAGCCGCCAAAGGTGGCAATCATCGGGTAAGCGTTGGTGAGCACGGTGCCATAACGCTCTGGGTCATCCAGCGCCATGTTGATCACTTCCATGTTGCTCAGGCCGGTGATGACCGAGACAATCACAATGGGAAACACAAGGCGCATGCCGAACACTGCAATCAAAATACCCACCGTGAGGAACATTTTTTGCCAGAATTCGGTCATGTTCCGCAAAACGGCGGCATTGACCACCGCGTTGTCAAAGGACAGGGAGATTTCAAGAATGCCGAGCACAACCACCAGCCAGAGGGCTGTCATCAAGCCCATGCCGGAGTGCACGCCCCACCAAAGGGCCAGCGCGGTACACACCGCCGAAAAAACCAAAGAAAATCCGTAAGTTTTAAGCACAAAGACCTCGACAGAGCAGCAAAAAATTGTCGCCAAGTGTATCGCTTATTCTTTGGGCGTCAACCAGAGTTTTCCACAAGTACCCAGCACTTGTGTACAAAGAGATTACAGGGAACGTTTGTACAAGGGTGTTTTGTGTAAAGATGGGTTAACGCACGAACAAACGGCTTCAGACTGTGGTCTGATGTGCACTTCCGACAATAACGACAAACCGGATATGAAGCAGCAAAGCAAACTAGGGGCGTCGCTGGGGGGCCTCATCCTGGCCCTCACGCTCGCGGCTTGTGGCACCGTGAGCGAGCAACGACCCGCCATCGACGCCAAAACAGCCAACGCCAACTTCAAACCCCTGGTTCCCACCGAGGCCGTGCAGGCACCTGCGCAATGGTGGAAGACATTCAACAGCCCGCAACTGGACCAGTTGGTGGGGCTGGCGCGAGCAGACAACCTGACGCTGGCAGCCACGGAAGCCCGATTGAGGGCGGCTCAGGCCAGCCTTCAAGCGGCGCGCGCTGGTTTATTTCCCAGCCTGACAGCCAATGCCGGCCGCCAGGAAAACACCGTGAAAGGCGTGAGTATTCAGGGACAGGCCACAAACAACCGGGGCTTGTTCACCTCCGCGTCGTTTGTGGCCAGCTATGAAGTGGACCTGTGGTCCCGCGTGCGAAACACCGCAGAAGCTGCACAGTACCAGTTAAAAGCCACTGAATTTGAATTGCAAGCGGCTGAAATCACCATCACCGCAGACCTGGCAAGCACGTGGGTCCAGTGGCTGGCGGCCGATCAAACAGTCCGACTGCTGGAAGACGAGCTTGCCGGTTTCAAAACCAACCTGAAGCTGGTCGAGCTGCGGTTCCGGCAAGGCAGTGCTGTTGCCTCGGACGTGTTGCAGCAGCGCCAGCTGGTGGAATCTGCACAGGGTAGCCTGGCGCAGGCAAAAGCCAATCGTGATGTGCTGCAAACAGCCCTGGCCATTCTGGTGGGTAAGCCGCCCAATGAACTGGCCATGCAAAGCGAACAAATGCCCGGTGTGGCTCCCCTGCCCGCCACGGGTTTGCCTGCCATGGTTTTGCAAAGAAGACCTGACGTGCAGCAAGCCTGGATGCAGGTGATGGCGGTGGACAGAAACGTGGCGGCTGCGATTGCGAACCGCTTCCCCCAGATCAGTCTGCGTGCAAGCTTCAGTGATCAAACCCGCGACAGCGATTTGCTGTTTGACAACTGGGTGCGAAACCTGAGCGTCAACCTAGTGGCCCCTTTGTTTGATGGTGGCGCCAGGTCTGCGGAGGTGACTCGGCAAAAAGCCCTTCTGGACCAGGCCGTGGCCCAGTACCAAACGGCGGCACTGAATGCCTTGGCCGACGTCGACAACGCCTTGGTCCAAGAAAGCAGACAGCGTGAGGTGCTTGACAGCACGAACCGCCAACTGGAACTGGCCGAGCAAAGCCTGCAGCGCCTGTTTGCCGGTTACAGAAACGGCACCGTGGATTACATTGCAATCCTGAACGCACAGCAAAGCACAAGCCAGTTGAGGCGCAATGTGGTGAGTGCGCGCCAGCAATTGCTGGATTTTCGCATTGCCCTGTACCGAGCGATTTCTGGCAGCTTACCCAACACCTGAACCCACAAGAAGTACACGATGACAAAAGATCCACAGGCTCAAGGAGCCAACAAAAAGCCGCTTTTCAAGCGCCGTTGGGTGCAAGCACTTCTGGTGGTGGCGGTGCTGGGAACCGGCGTGATTGCATCGGAAATCCTGATTGCCACTGCACCCACGGCAAGCCGCAAGCCGCCCGAGCGGCAAGCCCGGCTGGTGACTACACTCGCGGTGAAGGCAGGCGACCACGCAGTCGAGCTGCTGGGGTACGGCACGATTCAGGCGGAGCAGCAGATCAGTTTTCAGGCACGGGTGAGTGGCACAGTGCAAGAGATCAGCCCCAAGTTTGTACCCGGCGGAACATTCAACAAAGGCGATGTGTTGGCCACGCTTGATAAAACCGATTATGAGATTGCGCTGCAAACAGCCCAAGCCACGTTGGCCCAGGCCCAATCGGCCCTGTTGTCTGAACAAGGCAATCAGGTGGTGGCCCAGGCCGATTTCGATCTGTTGGGCATGAATGTGAATGAGCGGGAGAAGGCGCTCATACTTCGCCAACCCCAACTGGCAGCGGCCAAGGCCAATGTGCAGTCTGCCCAGGCCGCTGTGGCCCAGGCCCGTGTGAACCTTGATCGAACAGTGCTGCGCGCGCCCTTTGACGGGGTGGTGGTGAGCCGGGAGGCCAGCGCAGGTGCCCAGGTGAGCGCCAACACCACCTTGGGCCAGTTGGCAAGCAGCCAGAATTTTTGGGTAATCGCCGGCATTCCTCAAGTGGATTTGCAGTGGATACGCTTCCCGGCTTCCGGCCAAAGCGGCTCCAGGGCGTGTGTGAGCGATGCGAGCCGAACCGATGCGCAATGCCACCCAGGGCGGGTTCTCAGTCTTCAAAGCAGCGTACAGGACAATGGCAGGCAAGCCCAGGTGCTGGTGGAAGTACCACGAAGCAAAAAACCTGGCCTGCAACCCCTGCTGCTTGCGCAATATGTGAAGGTGCGGTTCGAGGGCATCACTGTGCCAAATGCATTCAAGCTTGACCCCGCCCATGTTCGTGGCAACACAGTGTGGGTGAATCAGCAAGGCGAATTGGATGTGCGCGAGGTACAAGTGCTTTTCAGGTCCGCGGAGTATGTGCTGGTGGGTGAGGGTTTGAAAGATGGCGATGAAATCATCACCTCCAACCTCGGCGCTGCCGTGGATGGCATGGCGATCCGGACCGCTGAACAAGCACCGGCCAAACCTTGAGGAAGTCCAACATGAACGCTGCAAGCCGTCGAGGGATTGACCGTTCCGGGCCATTGGCATGGATGACCAAAAACACAGTGGCCGCCAACATCCTGATGTGGACCTGCCTGATTGGCGGGGTCATCGGGTTCTCCAGCATGACCAAGGAGGTATTTCCGGAGTTTGAGCTCGACTTGGTCACCATCAATGTGGCCTACCCGGGTGCAAGCCCGGAGGACGTGGAGCAAGGCATTGTTCTGGCCGTGGAAGAGGCCATCTCGGCGGTTGAGGGCGTGGTGGAGATCAACTCCACCGCCAATGAAGGCGTGGCCAACATCATTGCGGAAATTGACGAGTCCAAGGATGCACAACTGGTGTACCAGGACATCAAAAAGGAAATTGATCGCATCACCACGCTGCCCAACGATGCAGAAGTGCCCAATGTGTCTCTGAATGCCCGCAAACGGGGCGTCTTGAGTCTGGTGGTGTATGGCGACACCGACGAGACATCCCTGCGCAACCTGGCTGAAGAAGTGCGCGATGGCCTGCTCCAAAACCCGGGCATCACGCAGGTCGACCTGACCGACACGCGAGAACTGGAAATCCATGTGGAAGTGTCACAAGCCAGGCTGAACGCCTACGGCTTAACGCTGCAGGGCATTGCCGACAACATTCGCACCAATGTGGTTGAAGTGTCTGGCGGCAGTGTGTCCACACAGGGTGGAGAAATTTTGCTGAGGGTCTCTGAGCGGCGGGACTTTGCCGAGCAATTTGCGCAACTGCCGATCGTATCGCCCCTGAGCGGCACACCACTGAAACTGGGCGACATTGCCACAGTGAAAGAAGGCTTTCAAAACATCGACCGCTACGCCACCTTCAACGGCAAACCGTCCATTGAAATTTCGGTCTCGCGGATTGGTGAGCAAACCCCCATCGGGATTTCAGAGGCGACATACGCATCGCTTGAAAAAATCCGCCCCCTGATGCCCAAGGGCGTTGAAATTGCCGTGGTCAACGACCGTTCGGAAGTGTACAAACAACGGCAGGAGTTGCTGGCCAGCAATGCAGTGATGGGCCTGGTGTTGGTGATGTTGCTGTTGACGCTGTTTCTGGATTGGAAACTGGCATTCTGGGTCACCATGGGCATTCCCACGGCATTCCTGGGCGCGATGATGGTGCTGCCCCTGTTTGGCGTGACCTTCAACATGATCTCCATGTTTGCTTTCATCATTGCGTTGGGCATTGTGGTGGACGATGCGATTGTGGCGGGCGAAAACATCTACGAATACCGCCAACAAGGCATGAGCCTGCTCGATGCCTCCATCCAGGGTGCACGCGACGTGGCGATGCCTGTCACATTTAGCATTCTCACCAACATTGCTGCGTTTGCTCCCCTGCTGTTTGTGCCAGGCTTTCTGGGCAAGGTTTGGGGGGTGATCCCCCTGGTCGTCTGCTCGGTGTTTGTGATTTCGCTGATGGAAGCCATCTTCATTCTGCCTGCACACCTGCAGTCGTCAAAACCTCCAACGGAGGCCAATCGATTCACGCGCTGGCAACACCGTTTTGCCAGCGGATTCAGTGCATTCATTGACCGACGCTACTCTCCCATTGTGGCCACGGCCGTGGAGTACCGTTACCTGTCAATGTCGGCAGGCGTTGCACTCATGATTGTGGTGTTGGCATGGCCCATCAGCGGGCGAATGGGTTTTGAACTTTTCCCGCAGGTGGAAAGCGATTTGTCAGAGGTGCGGGCACTGCTGCCGCTGGGTAGCACGAGCGATCAGGTCAATGCTGTGCGGGATCGCCTCGTCAGGGATGTTCAATCGGTGATTGAGGCGCATGGGGGGACGGCCATGAGCACTGGCGTGTATGCCAGCGTGAATGAGAACCAGGTCACTGTGCGAGCGTATCTCACGCCGCCCGATGAGCGCCCCATTCCCACCGCAGAATTTACCAACGAATGGCGCACACGCGTGGGCAGCATTCCCGGCGTAGAAAGCATTCGCTTTGCCGCTGATTCAGGTGGCCCGGGCAGTGGCCCTGCGTTCACAGTGCAGCTGAGCCACCGCAATGTGGAAACCCTGCGGCAGGCCAGTGAAGCCATGGCTAGAGAACTGGCCAATTACCCGATTGTTTCTGAGATTGACGATGGCTTTCAGAATGGCAAACAGCAATTCAGCTTCTCGCTCAATGAGGAGGCGCGACGCCTTGGTCTGAGTGCCAATGACATTGGTCGCCAGGTGCGCGCCGCATTTTTTGGTGCGGAAGCACTGCGGCAGCTGCGTGGCCGCAATGAGGTGAAAGTGCTCGTCACCAGGCCTGAGGAAGAGCGTGTGTCGCAAACCGATGTGCGAGACCTGCTGATACGCACACCACAGGGTGCACTGGTGCCCCTCCATGCATTGGTGCATTTTGACGACACGCGGGCTTTTGCCAGCATCACCCGCCGGGACGGGCGGCGCACCATCTCTGTAACCGCCAACGTCAACCCGCGCAACCAGGCCCAACAAATTCAAACCGCCACGGTCAATGAAATCATGCCCCGCCTGATGCAGGACTATCCAGGCCTCACCTACAGCTTTGCAGGGCGGCAGCAGGATTTTGCCGAGGCGTTTGCAGGCCTTACAAAAGGGTTCATGGTGGCCCTGCTGCTCATCTATGTGTTGTTGGCCATTCCTTTCCGCAGTTATTTGCAGCCTTTCATCGTGATGCTGGCCATTCCGTTTGGAATTTTTGGCGCCATTGTGGGCCATCTCATCATGGGTTACAGCATGAGCATCGTCTCCATGATGGGCATCATTGCGCTGGCGGGGGTGGTTGTGAACGACTCCCTGGTGATGGTGGACTATGCCAACCAGAAAGTGCGCGAGGGCATGACGCCGTATCAGGCCATTTGCACCTCGGGTGTTCGGCGCTTCAGGCCCATCATGCTGACCACCGTCTCAACGTTTGGTGGTTTGGCACCCATGATCTTTGAAACCTCACGCCAGGCAAAATTCATGATACCCATGGCCTTGTCGCTGGGCTACGGCATTTTGTTTGCCACTGCCATTACACTGGTGCTGGTGCCTTGCCTGTACTTGATGATTGACGACCTTCGCAGGCTTTTGGGAACCAGCCCAAACATGACACCCGACCACATTGATTTGAGCACCCTTGAAGAATCCAGCAAAGCATGAGCGAGCAAGAGCCCCTGCCGGAATTTTTAACCACCAAGGAAGTGGCCGAACTCCTGCGACTGAAAGAAAGAAAGGTCTACGAACTGGCCAGCACGCAAGAGATACCCTGCCTGAAGGCCACAGGCAAGTTGCTCTTCCCGAAAAAGGAGTTGATGCACTGGCTGCAAACCGGTGAGTTGGTGCAACCTTCCTTCCTGCCTCATTCACCGTCAAACATGGGGGAGATTCGCCCCGCCGTGTTGGCAGGCAGCAGCGACCCCCTGCTGGAATGGGCCATTCGGGAATCTGGCTGTGGCCTGGCCATGCATCTCGATGGGAGCCTGAAAGGCCTTGAACTCTTTGAATTGCAACAGGCCTCCCTCACCGGCTTGCATGTGCCCAACGCCAATGACGGCCATTGGAACGTGGGCACGGTGGCACCGCGTTTTGCCGGCAAGAATGTTGTGCTGGTGAGGTGGGCATGGCGCCAGCAAGGGCTGGTGGTGGCCGCCGGCAACCCTTTGCAAATTGCCAGTCTGACAGACCTCCGGGGCAAGCGCCTTGCTGTGCGACAGAGCGGCGCAGGCGGCATGATCTTGCTGGGCCAACTCTTAAGGCGCGCTGGCATGCACCTCGACGAGCTGTCTGTCACTGAAAGCTGCCGCACAGACCATGAATCGATCGCAGCGGTTGCCAGTGGCAACGCAGATGCTGCTCCAGGCCTGGAGGCATTGACGCGACTGTATGGCTTGGGATTTGTACCGACCCAGATGGAAGCCTTTGACCTGCTGGTGTGCCGCAAAGCCTGGTTTGACTCACCCATCCAAACCCTGATGCGCTTTGCCGGCAGCGAAACCTTCAAAGCCAAAGCCCGCCAGATGGCGGGCTACGATACCGGCTCACTGGGCCAGGTGATTTGGTCGGCCTGAGGGCCTCACTGTGTTGGCGCGTTCGGAAAAAACAAAGCCTGCCCGTTTTGCTGAAATGCGGCAATCGCTTTCTGCCCCCTGTCCGACAGCAGCCAATTGGCAAAGGTGTTGGCCAGCCCGGCTTTCACATTGGGGCATTTGGCCGTGCTCACTGGCACCACACCGTACTGGTTGAACATTTTTGGATCACCCTCCACCACAATCCGGAAATTGCCCTTGTTGCCAAAGGCAATCCAGCTTGCACGATCTGCCAGCACATAGGCGCCCATGCCCACTGCGGTGTTGAGTGTGGCGCCCATGCCAGAACCTGTCTCGCGGTACCACTTGCCGCTGGCTGC